>NZ_JBQDBE010000013.1:0-113041 GCF_052090685.1 Gulosibacter sp.
CGATCAGGGTAATACCTTTGCCGAGGTGGATGCGGGCGCTGAGCTATCGCTCGAGGAACTCGGTCTCGACGTGGGTACCTTCACCGGTGCGGATGGTTCGGGCATGTCGAGAGACAACCGCGCGAGTTCGGCGCTCATGGTCGAGCTGCTGCAGTTGATCGATGCGGATGAATTTGGGCTCGGATTCCTCAAGGACTACTTGCCGCAGAACGGCCTCACTGGGACACTCGATGATCGCTTACAGAATGTCCCCGCAGGCTCGATCGCCGCGAAAACCGGGTGGATTCAAAAGGTGTACTCGCTCGCGGGGTATATGGAGACTGAGGATGGCACGCGCCTGATCTTCGCCATTTTCGTGCCCGTCGCGGATCCGAACGGCCCGCAGAATGCGAGCGTCACTAACCGCAACGCGCTCGACGCGGTGGCCGCGGCGATCTGGGCCTGCGGCGGCAGCCTGTCGAATTACTGATATGGATGGGCAACAATAGGCAGATGGCACGAGCTCTACTCATTGTTGACGTCCAGAACGATTTCACCGAAGGCGGGGCACTCGCCACCCAGGGTGGGGCCCAGGTCGCGCGCGATGTGACCGCATACCTGCGCGAGCACGATGAGGATTACTCCCTCGTGGTGTCCTCGCGCGACTGGCATGACGCCGACAACGACAACGGCGGGCACTTCTCCGAGGCTCCCGACTTTATTGGCTCCTGGCCGGTGCACTGCGTCGCCGGCACCACCGGCGCCGAATACCATCCCGATCTGGATGCCTCGCTCATCGACCGGAGCGTGCTCAAGGGCCAGGGCGAACCGCACTACTCGGCCTTCCAAGGCCACACCACCGAAGGTCAGAGCCTCACCGAGCTTCTCACCGAACACGGCATTCTCGAACTCGACGTGGTGGGCATTGCGACCGACCACTGCGTCCGTGCCTCCGCCTTGGATGCACTCGTCACCGGCCTGAAGGTGCGGGTGCTCGCGGGGCTCACCTCCGCGGTTGGGGTGGAGTCACGCGCCGCCGCACTCGACGAGATCCGCGTTGCGGGTGGCGAAGTGGTGGAAGCGTGACGGTATCGATCGCGGCAGTCACGGCAGCGCCGCTCGATTTCGCCGCCCACATGGCAGCCGTGAGCGACGAGGCCAATGGTGCCGTCGCATCCTTCGCGGGCGTCGTCCGGAATCACGACCCGGGTGCCTCGGGGGAGGTGGAGCGACTTGACTACTCGGCGCATCCCGACGCTGAAGCGCGACTGCGGGAGCTCGCCGCACAACTGGATGCGCCAGGGGTCGCTATCGCGGTCAGTCACCGAATCGGCACGCTCGCGGTCGGCGACCTCGCGATCGTCGTGTGCGTCGCCTCGGCACATCGGGCGGATGCGTTTGCGGTGTGCCGGGACCTTGTCGAGCTCGTGAAGCGCGAGCTGCCGGTATGGAAGCGTCAGCACACCGTCGACGGCGCGACCAACTGGGTGGGGATCGTTTAGGCGGTTGGAGTTGCGGCAACGACGACAGCCCGTCGCCCAGCCAAATTAATGGCTGAGCAGCGGGCCGTTGTGTCGATGCTTGCTACGGTCGACGATGCGGATAGCGCGCGTAGACCTTTTCCATCAATTCTTCTTCGGCGTTCGGGCCAGGCTTGACGCCGCCCGGAATGCCCACGAAGAATACCGCGCCGACGAGCCACCAGACACCGAAAATGATCCACGGCTCGATGCTCAGTCCTGCTGGCATACCGGGGACATACAGGGTGATGAGGAACGCGGTGATCGCAACTGCGGTCGCACCGACGATGACGCCGAAATTACCGCGGCCGCCCACGCGCAAGGGGCGATTCATCTTGGGTTCGCGGATACGCAGGATGACGAAGGAAATCGATACCAGGAAGTAGGCGATCACGATCATCGGGGAACCCGCATCCACGATCCAGCCGAGAGCCTTGTGACCAAAGAATGGAGCGATGGTTGCCACCGCACCGAGCACCAGCAGTGCATTGACCGGGGTGCCGAATTTCGGGTGCAGCTTGCCAAGCCAGGCCGGCAGCATGCCACCCTGCGCGAGCGAGTACATGAGGCGAGAGGCGCCCATCTGCAGCGAGTTCCACGAGGTCACGATTCCGGCGACACCGGCAGCAACCATGAGGTTGCCAAAGAACTCACTGCTGAATAGCGTCGCCATTGCATCGGCGGCGGGGAGCGAAGAGTTCGCCTGCTGCTCGGGTGTGAGCGCCGACGAAACGGTGAGGATGATCATGATGTACCAGGCGGCGGCGATGATCACGGAGATGAATGCGATTCGACCGGTCTTCTTCGGTGGGAGATTCACTTCTTCGGCGGTCTGCGGGATCACGTCGAAGCCGACGAACATGAAGGGCACCACGACGAGCACCGTGAAGAACCCGGCCCAGCCGTTGCTGAATAGCGGCTCCATCATCGAGACTTCACCGGCGTTGAGCGAACCAAAGATCTGCAGGAATCCGATGAGGAAGAGGAAGAGCACCACGAACATCTGGAAGCTACCGGCGATCTTCACTCCGACGATATTGATGATGGTGATGATCACAGCGGTGACCGCGCCGACGAGTGCCCACGAAAGGAACACGTCCGAATCGCTCACCGTCCAAAGATGCAGGTGATCCAGCGGGATCACATACTCGAGCGCGGTCGGTAGCGCCACCGCCTCGAAGGCAACCACTGTCGCGTAGCCGCCGGTGATGCCCCACGAGCCGATGAAGGACCAGCGCGGTCCCATCGCACGCAGGATGTAGTTGTGCTCGCCACCAGCCTTCGGCATCGCCGCGACCATTTCGGAGTACACGAATGCCACAACCGCCATCATTACCCCACCGGCAAGCATCGCGGACGCGGCGCCCAAGGTACCCGCGTCATTGATCCACCCGCCGACGAGCGTGACCCAGCCGAAACCAACCATGGCCCCGACGCCGAGTGCGAGCGTTGACCAGGTACCGAGTGAGCGTTTGAACTGGCCAGAGTCGGTGATCTTGGCAGGCGCCGCGCTCGTTGCAGTATTTTCAGATCTATTCAAGAGATTTGTCCCATCGTTGCGACTGTCGTAGCGACGGAGCTCCGCCCCGTTGCCATGACTATATAACTGTTATACAGTTATGTCGAGTTCAAGACCGGTTGGTCATTGAAGTGTTTTCAAAGGAGAGCCACATGGCAAAAATCAGCCCCGTTGTGAAGCAAGCCACCCCAGTCGTTGTAGAGCGTGCAGAAGGAAACTGGATCCTGGGTACCGACGGTATCCGATATCTCGACTTCACTTCGGGAATCGGTGTGACCTCCACCGGCCACTGCCACCCGCGAGTGGTCAAGGCTGCCCAGGCGCAGGTGGGCAATGTGATTCACGCGCAGGCGACGACGGTCATGCACAAGCCACTCCTCGAACTGACGGAAAAACTCGGCAAGCACCTTCCGGCTGGTATTGATTCCGTCTTTTACACCAACTCTGGAGCGGAGGCGGTCGAAGCCTCGCTGCGGCTCGCGCGAATGGCTACGAAGCGCCCGAATATTGTGACCTTCCAGGGCGGATTCCACGGCCGCACCTTTGGCGCAGCGAGCATCACCACCGCTGGCACCAAGTTTCGCACCGGGTTTTCGCCACTAGTCGGTGGCGTCGTCGTCGCGCCATTCCCGTACGCCTATCGCTACGACATGACCGAGCGTGAAGTGGTCGACTTTGCCCTTCGCGAGCTCGACTACCTCTTCAACACCGTGACGGCTCCCGAAGAAGTCGCGGCGTTCATCATCGAGCCGGTGCAGGGCGACGGTGGCTATATCCCGGTACCGACCGAGTTCATGAAAGGCCTCGAGGAGCGCGCTCGTGAGCACGGCATCCTGCTCATCGTCGACGAAATCCAAGCGGGCGTGGGTCGTACTGGAAAGTTCTGGTCGCACGAACACTCCGGCGTTTCGCCCGACATCATCATTACCGCGAAGGGTATTGCCTCGGGTTTCCCGATCTCGGCCATCGCAGCGAGTGCTGAGCTCATGGGTAAGGCACTTCCGGGGTCCCAAGGTGGCACCTACGGCGGTAATGCCGTTGCGGCCGCAGCTGGAGTCGAGACGCTGAACGTCATTGCGGATGAGGGCTTAGTGGAGAACGCCGCGGTGCGAGGTGCACAGCTGCAAGCGGGCCTACGGGAATTGCAAGTGAAGTACCCGGTAATCGGCGATGTTCGCGGCATCGGTCTTATGCAGGCAATCGAATTTTCGGATGCGCGAGGGGAAGCACTCGCATCCACGGCCGCGGCGGTCCAGCAGGCTGCGGTCGATGAGCGCCTCCTGCTCCTTACCTGCGGTCCACTCAGCAATGTCGTGCGAATTGTGCCGGCGCTGACCGTGAGCGCTGAGGAGATCGACCTTGCGATCGAAGCCCTGGATCGAACCCTCAATGCGGTTGTCGGCGCGCAGGAACGCGAGCTCGACGCAGTACTCGGAGCCTAACTCCCAAACGCTTCACATCGAAGGGCGGACGCAATATGGACGGAACGATGCAGCAGTCAATTGGTTCGGGCGTTGAGATAGACACCGCTGAACACCGGTTGCAGGCGTATTCCTACGACGCATCGAACTATCGCGTGCGTCCGACCGGGGTCGTGTTTCCGAAGGACGTCGCGGAAGTGCGACAAATTCTCCGTGACTGTAATCGCGCGGGAATTGCGGTCACCGTCCGCGGTGGTGGGACATCGATGGCGGGGAATGCCATTGGTGAGGGCTTGGTGCTCGACTTATCCCGGCACCTCGGCGAGATCGGCGTCGTGGATGAGCAGGATGCGTCGGTGTGGGCGGATGCGGGTGTCGTGCTCGGCGAACTTCGCTCGGCGGTTGAGCGCGAAACCGAAGGGCACCTCACGTTTGCACCGGATCCTTCCTCGGTCTCGCGGGCCACGATTGGTGGGTCCATCGGGAATGACGCGTGCGGTAATCACTCCGTTGCCTACGGTCGAATGTCCCACCACGTGCATGAGGTGGAACTGCTGACAATAGACGGGGCCCATCTTTGGGCAGGGCAGGGAGGTGTTAGCGCTGTCGACTCGGATGACTCGTACTCAGCCCAGCGGGCAGAACAAATTGATCGCGAACTGCGAGCGCTCGCGGAAGCGAACCTCGCCGCCCTCCGTATCGAACTAGAAACTATGCCGCGACAAGTATCAGGGTTTCATCTCGGTCAGCTATTGCCTGAGAACGGGTTCGATGTCGCGCGAGCGCTTGCCGGCAGTGAGGGAACCTGCGCGATTGTGGTGCGAGCGAAGGTTGGCCTCGTGGCGAAGCCTGCGGCGACCGCACTTCTCTGCCTCGGTTATGCATCCACTGTCGACTCGGCGCGCGATGTTATGCCAATGCTTGCGTTGAAGCCGACTGCGTTTGAAGGACTCGATGCCCAAATCGTGGAGATTATGCGACACCGACGCGGGGCGGATGCGGTGAGCCTGCTACCTGCGGGCGAAGCATATGCTCTGGTGGAGTTTTCGGCGGACTCGATTGAGGAGGCGTCGGCGCAGTGTGAGCGCGCGGCACAATCAATGCTGGAACTCGGTCGGCTGCGCGATTTCGTCATCGTGACGGAGCCCGCTGAGCGGGCCAAACTGTGGCGGATTCGCGAGGACGGCGCTGGGCTTTCCTCGAAGCGCATCGACAACGTACAAACCTGGCCGGGCTGGGAAGACTCAGCCGTGGCACCGGCGCAGCTTGCGGACTACCTTGCCGAGCTATTGCCGCTCATCGAAAAGCACGGGTACACGACGGCCATGTATGGGCACTTCGGTGCCGGATGCGTGCACATGCGGGTCGATTTCGACTTGCGGTCGGATGCTGGTCAGGAACGCTTCTTGGTATTCATGCGCGAGGCTGCGACGCTCGTCGTACAGCATGGCGGTTCGCTTTCGGGGGAGCATGGCGACGGCCGCGCACGCGGTGAATTGCTGGAACTCATGTATTCGCCGCAGTTGATGCGTGCTTTCGCCGAGTTCAAGAGGATCTGGGACCCGAAGTCGCTCTTGAACCCGGGCATCATCATTGATCCGGTTCCCTTCGCAGAGAACCTGGCACTGACGGGTTTGCCGCTGGCGGATGACCCGGCCGCAGCACATGGTGAACAGTCGGCACAGTCCCCCGGCGCGCGGATCGCGCTTCCACTCAGTGTTGCTAGGCGTGAGCCGGTGATCGGTACATTCGTAGGCAACGCGCACGCCTGCATCGGCGTGGGCCGTTGCCGTGCCACGAGCGGTGGCTTCATGTGTCCGAGTTATCGGGCAACTCAGGATGAAAAAGACTCCACGCGGGGCCGAGCGCGCGTGCTGCAAGAGCTCGTGCGCACCAACGGTCGCAGCGCGGGAGGTTGGCAGCAACCGGAAGTGCGCGAAGCGCTCGACCTCTGCCTCTCCTGTAAAGCGTGCTCCGCGGACTGCCCAACCGGGGTCGACATCGCGGAGGCAAAATCAGAACTGCTTGACGACCACTATCGGGGCAAGCTGCGGCCATTTACCCACTATTCGATTGGATGGTTGCCGCGGTGGCTGCCGATCCTCTCCCGAGTGAGCACACTTGCAAATATCGGGGCGAACCTCCCGATTGCACGGTGGATCGCCGACAAGCTCGGGATCAGCAAGCACCGGAAGCTGCCCGCGTTTCGGCCGCACGCCGATCTCAAGCGTCGCGTGAGAGAGGCGAACTTCGCCCGTGACGCGACCAGCAGCATCCTGGTTTTTGCCGATAGTTTTACAAAAGCCTTCCGGCCCGAAGTCATTCCAGCGGCGAAGCGGGTGCTTGGTGGGATGCACGAGAATGTGGGATGCACTCCCGATGCATGCTGCGGGCTCACTTGGATCTCCACTGGTCAGCGGCAAGGTGCCGCGAAACGGCTGGCGAACCTGGTGCGCAAGTTTGACGACGGTAGTGATCGCGACATCGTGGTGCTTGAGCCGAGTTGCGCTGCCGCGATCCGCGACGACGGGCCGAAGCTGCTGGGGACTGAGGCATCTCGCCGCGTGGCGTCACGGGTGAAGTCATTCTCTGTGGCTGTGGACGATGTGATGCGCGCAGGCTGGCGGCCGAGCACAAAGGCCCCCGAGCAAGCCGTGCTGCAGACCCACTGTCACGAACATGCCGTGTTCGGTGCCGCATCGCAACGGCGCGTGCTCGAGCAGTGGGGTGTGAACGAGGTAGCGGAATCTTCGTCCTGCTGCGGGGTCGCAGGCAACTTCGGGTTCGAGCGCGATCACTTTGACGTTTCGATGAAGGTTGCGGAGCATTCGATCGTGCCCGCGCTCGAACGCGGAGGCGAGGGAGCACTCGTATTGACCGACGGTTTCAGCTGCCACATGCAGGTCGGTCAACTTGACGCTTCGGAATCGAGCGTCCATCTCGCCGTCGCCTTAGACAGCAATACTGTTTCACAGTAACGGTGCCATAATTGCCGCCAGGAGTGTGATTATGAGCCAACAACTGCAGACCGTCTCCGTGGTTGATGCTGCCGCGAACCGATTGCGTGACAATCTCTTCGCCGGTGTCTATGAGGCCGGTGAAGAGCTGAAGGACACGACGGTGGCAACCGCCTTTGGCATCGCGCGGCCAACCGCGCGGATGGCAGTCCAGCAACTCATCAATGAGGGACTGCTGGTGCGACCGCCGGGCTATAGCGCACGCGTGCGCGAATTCGATGTCCACGAGATTGAGGATATTTATCGGATGCGCGGGTTACTCGAGCTCGAAGCAGTCCGTCAAGTGCACGCTGCCGGTGGTCCCATGGACGGCATCAAAGCAGCCCTTTTGGGATTCGAGGGGCTGAAGCACGATTCTGACTGGACCAAGATCAATGTTGCTGACTTACAGTTTCACGCGGCGGTAGTCGATGCCGCGAATTCGCCTCGGTTGAGTAGCTTTTTCGAGGCGATCGGGAATGAGACACGATTGCTCAATGCACTGCTCCAGTACCAGTATCCGCAGGCGGCGGGGCTCTACCAGGAGCACGAGCAACTATTCGAACTGCTCGTTGAAGGGGTTTCGATCACTGAACTCGAGGCTGCCTGGACGCATCACCTCGACATCTCCCGCGACTTCATCGTGCAGCACGTGTCGACGAAGGCTGTACCCCGCAAATAAAGCAGCACCCCACAAAGAAGGTGGCACCCCGTAAATAAAACTGTGCCAGTCATCTAAGAAACCAAAGCAATACACTTTCAAAGAGCGGCTTACTGTTATACAGTAAGTCAGGGGGTGGATGTGCTGCCCGCGTATTGCTTTGGAGGGATCATGGTTGATCTGACGTCACTGGTGCCGCGCGCCAACTTGATCGATGGTGAATGGGAAACGCTTGAAGACAGCACCGGAATTACGGTGACGAATCCGGCGAATGGCGAAGTTCTGGCGCAGATACCGAACGCTTCACCCGAGGACGGATTGCGTGCGCTTGAGGCTGCCGACCGCGCACAGGAGGCGTTCGCGGCGATGCCGGCACGAGCGCGTGCGGACATCCTGCTTCGTGCACACCGGTTGCTGCTCGACGCGAAGGAAGACATCGCCAAGGTCATGACGAGCGAAATGGGTAAGCCTTACCGCGAAGCGCTTGGCGAAGTGGACTATTCGGCGGGCTACCTCGAGTGGTACGCCCACGAAGGGATGCGCGTCCAGGGTTCGCACGGGAACTCGCCGAGTGGTCGCGGTCAGATCCTCCTCACGCGCGAGCCGGTGGGCGTTTCGCTCCTCATCACACCGTGGAACTTTCCGCTCGCAATGGGGGCTCGCAAGATTGCTCCCGCGATCGCCACCGGCTGCGCGGTCGTGGTCAAGCCTGCCGAGAAGACTCCGCTCACGATGCTCTTCCTCGCACGGATCTTCCAGGAAGCGGGGATGCCCGCGGGCACGCTCAACGTTTTGACTACCGCCAGTTCCAGTGCGCTGACGAAGCCGCTCCTCGATTCGGGTAAAGTCCGGCACCTGTCCTTCACCGGTTCGACGCGCGTCGGAAGTTTGCTGCACAGTCAGTGCTCACCCCACATGATTCGCACCTCACTGGAACTCGGCGGCAACGCCCCGTTCATCGTCTTCGAGGACGCCGACTTGGACCGTGCAGTCGAAGAGGTCTTCGCGGCAAAAATGCGCAATATGGGGGAAGCCTGCACCGCCGCCAACCGCATCCTCGTGCAGGAAAGCATCGCCGAGGAGTTTGGCGACCGGCTCGCCGAGCGATTCGCGCAGCTCACCCTCGGCAACGGGCTTGAGGAGGCAACCGACATCGGGCCGATGATCGACGAGCAAGCTGTGGCGAACATCCAATCCCTCGTGGCGGATGCAATCGCAAAGGGCGCGCGAGTGCTCACCGGCGGTGAAGTTCCTGAGGGCCCCGGATCGTTCTATCCACCGACCGTGCTGCAGGAAGTGTCGCGCGATTCGAAGCTGTTGCGGGAAGAGGTCTTTGGTCCGGTTGCGCCGATAGTCTCGTTTGTCGATGAAGCGGATGCGATCGCACTGGCCAACGACACCGAGTACGGGCTCGCTGGCTATCTCATGACGAAGGATCTCGCTCGTGCGATGCGGGTGTCGCGTCGCCTCGAACTCGGTATGGTTGGCATTAACTCGGGAATTATCTCGGATGTGGCAGCGCCGCTTGGTGGCGTGAAAGCATCGGGTTTGGGCCGCGAGGGCGGCGTGCTTGGGATCGATGAGTTCCTCGAGCACAAGTACACCTTCATCCCGGCAGAGTAGGGATTCGCGGCGATGGCTCGCGTCCGCTACCCGCCGATATACGACATCTCGATGTGTTTGCGGGTCGGCTTGCCATCGCTGAGAAGCCCCGATCGCAGCTCCGAATAGCGGTCATCGCGACGTCCCCAGATGCCACTGAGCGCATCCGAAACCTCGCGGTCACTGGCGCCGTCGCGCAATAGGCCGCGGATGTCGTGGCCCGAATCCGCGAAGAGGCAGGTGTAGAGCTTCCCCTCGGCGGAGATGCGGGCGCGCGTGCAGGTGCCGCAGAATGCGCGCGTCACGCTCGAGATGACGCCGATTTCGCCCTGACCGTCGACGTATTCCCAGCGCTGGGCGGTCTCGCCGAGGCTATTGGGCTCGAGCGGACGAAGCGGATGCTCGGCATCGATGAGTGCGACCACCTCGGCCGAGGGCACAACTTCGTCGAGCACCCAGCCGTTGGAAGCGCCCACATCCATGTACTCAATGAAGCGCAGGATGTGCCCGGTACCGCGGAAATACCGAGCCAGGGGGAGAATCTCATCGACCGTGTCTCGCTTGACCACGGTGTTGATCTTGATCGGCCCGAGACCGACCTCCTGCGCTGCGGCAATTCCGTCGAGCACTCGAGCGACGGGGAATCGCACGTCATTCATGGCTTGGAATTTCGCGTCGTCCAGTGAATCAACAGAGACGGTGATCCGATCGAGACCGGCGTCTTTGAGCGCTTGCGCCTTGACGCGAAGTGCCGAACCGTTGGTGGTCAGGGCGATATCGGGCTTGTGTCCTTCGACGGTGCGCAGCTGCGCGAGTTGGTGGATGAGCTCTTCGATACCTCGCCGCAGGAGCGGCTCACCGCCGGTGATGCGGAGCTTTGTGACGCCGAGCTCGAGCGCGATGCGGGCGAGGCGAGTGATTTCCTCGAAACTGAGGAGCTCGTCTCGCTCCATGAACTGATAATCACGACCGAAGATTTCCTGCGGCATGCAGTACACACAGCGGAAGTTGCAACGATCCGTGACCGAGATCCGAAGGTCGCGGAGGGCACGGCCGCGCATATCGCTCAGACCCGTGGATTCGAGCAACTGTGCCCCATGCTTCGGTGCCATCACGGAACCCTCCCTAGACTCTCCACCATAACAGTGCGGGCGGTGCTGCGGCCGGTCGGGGTGCTTCTTGGTCCGCGTTAGCCACCGGCGAATGGCGGCAGGATGTCGACGCGACCGTCGGGCAGCGCACCGGCCTCGACTTTCTGGCCGTTTGCAAGCAGCGAGCACTGCGCGAGTACATTCGAGAACTCTGCACCGAAGCGCGCTGACAACACCGACCGCAATGACTCGACAGAATCTGCCTCAACCTCGATGCTTTCCACTCCGGCGGCATCTGCGGCCGCAGCAAATAACCGGACCTCACGCATTAGCTTCCCATGCCTTTGCAAGCTCTCGCAGCAGCGCATCCCCAGCCTCGTACGAAGTGATGGCACCGGAACCCACGGCAAGCCCAAGCAAATACGCACTTATTGGCGCGGCGGGCCGAACAACCGAATGCGCAATCACACCGGTCATCCCCAGCAATTCATTCACCGGTACCACGGCCGCATCGAGCCCCAGCTGGGGTGCTGCGAATTCCACCCACTCTTGAAGCCCCTCGGGTATCTCGCTCACAGGTCGCCTGCAAGCGAATCCCGACCCACGACCGAAATCGTGCCGGTAAAGGGGGAGGTGTTGTCCCCGGTGCGGCGCCACATGCCGGATTTCCCGCCGGTTTTCTCGACGAGTTCCACGCGCTCAATGGTCACTGACTTATCCAGCCCTTTGACCATGTCCACGACTGAAAGCGCCGCGACCGACACTGCGGTGAGCGCTTCCATTTCAACACCGGTGCGGTCGGCAGTGCGAACCGTCGCACGAATCGTCACCCCATTTTCCAGCAAGCTCACTTCAACTGAAGCGCCGTGCACTCCGATGACGTGCGCCAGCGGTAAGAGTTCTGGTGTCTTCTTCGCCGCTGCGATTCCGGCGATTCGAGCGGTTGCAAACACGTCACCCTTCGGCACGGTTTGGTCGTGGAGTGCTTGTACAACTTCTGCCGAGCAGCGGACAAAACCACGTGCGGTGGCGCTGCGGACCGTGGGCGACTTATCGGTGACGTCGACCATCCGAACGTGACCGGATCGGTCGAGGTGTGTGAAATCAGTCAAGGCAAAATCTTCCAGATCGTCAGTCGGTCGCCGGGGCGAACTTCCTCCACTTCGGCGGGAACAAGGGCGAGCGCTTCGGCCGCGGCGAGGCGGCTCACGAGATGCGAACCCGAACCCCCGGCGGTGGCGCGAACGATTTCGCCCGGTGCCGAGAATCGTACCGGCATGAACTGCATACGGCTAGGCGGGGTGCGCCACCCTTCGACTGCGGTTGCGGTGGTTTGTTCCCGGGTGAATTCTCGGCCGGCCAGGATGTGCAGGGTCGGCTTCACGAAGGCCTCAAACGAGGTGAATACGCTCACCGGATTGCCGGGCAGCGCGAACACGAGCTGCCCGGATGCCAGCTGACCGAACCCCTGCGGTTTTCCAGGCTGCATCGCGACGTTATTGAAGCTGACCCCGGAGTCGGATTCGGCATGCCGATCGGGCGCACCGTCCTGAACGGGCGCGGCGCCCTGATCTATCCCAGCACCGAGCACAATCCGCACGACATCAAATGCGCCGACGCTCACGCCGCCCGTGGTGACGATCACATCGACCTTCGCCTCGACGGCGCGACTCACCGCATCCGCGAACTCGCTGCCGCCGTCGCCCACATGTTCTTGCAGCGCGACTTCCGCTCCGCATTCTCGGACGAGGCTCGCGGCGAGCGTCGTGTTCGAATCGAAAATCTGCCCGTGCTCGAGCGTGCCCCCGGGCGCGATTACTTCGTCTCCGGTGGTGATGACCGCCACGCGCGGGGCGGGGACGACGGCGACCGTCTCGACGCCTGCCGCGGCGATTCCCGAAAGGATGCGCGCCGCGAGCACGTCGCCCGCCTTTGCCACGAGCGCTCCGGCGGGTGCGTCTTCGCCAGCGCGGCGGATGTTCGCCCCGGGTTTTGGCGCTTCGATCACCTCAACCGCGCTTGCCGCTTGCTCGGTGATGTCCGTTCCTTGCACGGTTTTTTCGAAGGGGACGACAGCATCGGCATCGGTGGGGGTGGGCGAACCGGTCATGATGCGCGCGCATTCGCCGGGCTGCAGCGGCGGATTCAAACCGGAGCCCGCAGGGATATCGGCGACGACCTTGAGCGTGACGGGTGAGTCAGCCGTAGCCCCGAGCACATCCTCGCGACACACCGCGAACCCGTCCATCGCGGAGTTGTCGAAGCCCGGCAATTGCACGGTAGACGTGACGTCCGCCGCCAAGACCAGACCGAGCGCATCCTGGAGCGCAACGCGAGTGGTTGCCTGTGATCGCTCCGCGTGGATGGATTGTGCCGCCTCGAGCACGCGTGCGAGTTGGTCGGAAAAGGGAATCACGAGGGCTCCTTTGTCGTAGCGTCGGCGGGCCTTGCGTTCGTCGCCTCAGTGGGCACTGCGGAACCGGTCATCGCGTTACTGAGCGCGAAAATGCCTGCGGGAATGGTGCGGACCGCTTCAGCGCCCGCATCTTCGAGCAGTTCTGCGGCGTAGCGGGCGCGCGGGCCCTGCGCGCACACGACGACCAACGGCCCGTCGAGGGGGAGTAGGTCGACTCGACCGTGGGTCACATGCTCGGCGATGGTTTCGAGCGGCAGATGCAGATAGGGATGGGTGAGGTGAAGGTCGGGATGCGTTGCGGGGCGTACGTCGACGATGAGTTCCTCGGGGAGGATTTCGGATTTTTCTGGCCTTGTGTCGACGTTGTCGACGACCGTCTCGGACGCGAGGTCGGCATCCGATCCCGCCGCGGCCTGCATCCCTGAAACCAGCGGCAACTCTCGAACCCGACCCGTGCGTCCATTCGTTGACCTCACCGTACCGACGAGCGCGGAACCCGCGCCCGTCACGAGACGGAGGGCCTCACCGGCCATTGACGCACCAATTTCTGCGACGAGCGGGGCGAAGACCCCCGCAGTGGCACAGTCCGGCCCGTCCACCGACAGTTGTTGCTCTCGATTGACGAGATCATCGATGCTCGGATTGGCGCCGCCCGGCACGAATACAGTGAGCAGTCCATCCCAGCCGAGCACGCTGCCCCAGACCAGCGGAATACCAGCACTCCAGCACGCATCCGCGACGGCAAATCGAGTCGGCCAATGATCGGTGGTATCGACCACAACATCCGCCTCGGCAATCAGCTCGAGTGCGTTTGACTCGTCGAGATGAACCCTGCGCGGCTCGAGCCAGGTCTCGGGGCCGAGACTCTTGAGCACCTCGACCGCGACCGTTGCTTTGGGACGACCAATGTCTGCTTCGCGGAAGAGCGTTTGCCGCGCCAGGTTTGAGCGCTCGACGATGTCGTCGTCAATAATTGACAGCCTGCCGACCCCCGCGGCGGCAAGTACTTGGAGCGCGGGACACCCCAGTCCGCCCGCGCCGACCACCACAATATGAGCCTGCGATGCGCGATGCACCCCGGGCTGCCCATAGCCGAGCAAGCGCACGTGCCGAGCCTGGCGCTCGAGATGCGCTGCCATAGGGCTGTGGGTCTCGAAAGTCATGGTCCCAACGTATCCGACGCTGCTCTCAATCTGGCTATCCTATTGGGTATCGGCTACCACGGTGGTGGCCCACTCGAAAGGGTGCTTCGATGAAACGTCTCAGAGTTGGACTAGCCGCAGTATCGGGCATCGCGCTGCTGTGGGGGGTGAGTGGTTGCGCCGCAAATGGTACCGACGAGGGGGAGACCGCCGCTCCGGGCGATGACACCTCGAGTGCCGCACCGCTCAACATCCTCGCGGCAGCATCCCTGACCCAAGCATTCGAAACGATCATTGACGACTTCTCCGCCGAGCATCCCGATATCGAAATCGCGCCGCTCGTGACCGGTGGCTCGCAGGACCTCGTCCAGCAGGTCATCGAGGGCGCACCTGCAGATGTGCTGGCACTCGCGAGCGAGCCGAGCGCAGAGCCGCTCGCCGAAGCGGGCGTCGAAACCGACTTCAACGTCTTTGCTGAGAACACCCTCGTCATCGCGGTGCAGGAAGGCAACCCCAAGAACATCACCGGCCTTGCCGACCTCGCAAATAACTCGGATCTGTCGATCGCTATCTGTGCGGTGGAAGTGCCCTGCGGTGCCGCTACACAGACGCTCCTCGAACTCAATGACCTCGAGATCACGGGCGCGACCGAAGAAACCAGCGTCTCGGCGGTACTCGCGAAAGCCGAACTCAATGAGGTGGATGCGGCGATCGTCTACCACTCCGACCTCGTGACCTCGGACGGCGCGCTCGAGGAGATCGAGCCCGAAGGTGCCGACGAGGTCGTCAACCGATACCCGATCACGGCGCTCGGCGACAACCCCAATGCGGCCACATTTGTTGACTACGTGCGCTCCGAGGCGGGCACCGCGGTGCTCGAAGAAGCGGGCCTCATTATTCCGTGAGTGTCGTCACCCCGCAGCCGGCCGGGGCGCCGAGCCGGCCGCGCGCTCTGGGCCAGGGGAATACCCCCTGGCCCATTAGTGCGCTCGCGATCATCGCGCTATTGATGATCGTGGCGCCGCTGGTCGCCCTGCTTTTGCGGGTGAACTGGGCGGAATTCCCGAGCGTCCTGATGTCCTCGGCCGTGCTCGCCGCGCTCGGGCTCTCTTTCGGAACTGCGCTGATCGCCACGGCGGTGTGCGTGGTCGTGGGCGTGCCACTGGGGATGGCGATCGCGCGGGCACAGCCGCGGGTTGCGAATGTGTCGCGAGCGCTCGTGCTGGTGCCGCTGCTGATGCCGCCGCTCGTGGGCGGTCTCGCGCTGCTATCGCTCTTCGGCCGCAACGGCCTGCTCGGCTCATGGCTCGGCACCCTCGGCATTACCCTGCCGTACACCACACCGGCGGTCGTAATCGCGCAGGTGTTCGTGGCGCTGCCATTCCTGGTGATTTCTGTGGAGCAAGCCGTGCGCGCGCTTGACCCGCGCCTTGAGCCTGTGGCTCGAACTCTTGGCACGTCGCGGCACGGGGTGCTGTGGCGAGTGACACTGCCCCTGATTCGCCCCGCGATCGCGGCCGGCGCGACCATGAGCTTCTCGCGTTCGCTCGCGGAATTCGGAGCCACAGCGCTCTTCGCCGGGAACGTGGAAGGCGTCACCCGCACTATGCCGCTCGCGATCTACTCGGTGTTTAACGGCGCGGTCGGCGGCCCCGAACAGGCCTACGCGCTCGCGGTCATTCTCGTGGCTTCCGCAGTGGCAGTATTGATCGCGGTGCGCGGTTGGCGGGTGAATGGGCTATGAGCGATGCGGCGGCAGGTAAATTGCCCAGCACCGTTTCGGTGATCGAGGGCCGCGTTATCGTCGCTCGCGACCGCTTCACGCTGGATGTCGATTTGCGAATCCAGCCCGGCGAACGCGTCGCCGTGATCGGCGCGAACGGAAGCGGCAAATCAACGCTCCTTGCCGGCCTCGCCGGGCTTGCCCTGCTCGAGGGCGGCAGCACCGTCGCCTTTGGCGGAAAACCATGGCGCAGCACACCGGTTGAATCGCGCAGCCTCGGCTTTATCGCGCAGGACGGCCTGCTGTTTCCACACCTCAGCGTGCTCGACAACGTTGCCTTCGGGCCGCGCTCTGCCGGAAAATCGAAGCGCGAGGCCCGCGAGATCGCGGCGCGGATGCTCGAGGAAGTTCGCGTCGGCCACCTCGCCTCGGCCTCGGCCCGCTCGGTCTCCGGCGGTGAACGCCAGCGCATCGCGTTCGCACGCGCGCTCGCGACGAACCCGAGCACGCTGTTTCTTGACGAGCCCTTCGCGGCGCTCGATGTGGATGCGTCGGTCGAGGTTCGTGAGATCGCCGCCTCGCAGGTGCGCGAACGGGGACTATCGCTATTGCTGGTAACCCACGACCTGGTCGATGCGGTGCGACTGACCGACCGCGTCATGGTGCTCGAGGACGGCAAGGTCATCGAGGAACTGGCCACGCGCGATCTGCAGCGGGCACCGGCGAGCTCCTTCGCCGCGTCATTTGCCGGGCTCGCACGTGTGCCGGGTCATCTCGAGGCGCAAGCCTTCAAGACCGAGTCCGGATTGCGCATCCCACTGCACGGGGTGGAGGTGGAGCCGGGCGTTCCCATTGACGCGAGGGCGCTGCTGCTCGCAGCGCCCGACCGCGTCGAACTCACGTGCGAAACTGCATCGAGCGGTGTCGGTTCCGGTGATGGCGCGGCTCGTGCGGGCGATGCACGGCAGAGTGGTGTTGGCTCGACAGGTTTTGGCGAGGCCGGTGAGGGCGATCTTGGAACGAGCGTGAACCGCACGGGCGTGGCACCTGTGTTTCGGGATGTGGTCGAATCGCTCGTCGGTGATGGCTCGGCCGTACTCGTGCGCTTGCGCAGCGGCCTGCTCGCACGGGTGCAAACCGAAGAGCTCCCCGCGGCTGGCGCGGAAGTGTTCGTGCGCATCCGCAATGCCCGCGTGCGCGCCTCTGACACCTCCCACTAAATCATCAGCGGCACAGCGGTGGCTTGCTGCGTTCTCGACGCTCCTACGCCGGCCGAATCATTGCTGCTAGCGCTCATCATGGTTGAAGTACGAACCATGATGAACGCTACGAGCCATGACAACGTGCCCGACATCGGTGACGTTGGCTGTTCCGCTCGCGGCAGCGGTGACCGCTGCTTTTTCGCCCGCGGCCGTGGTGACCATTGCGGCAACGACTCACTGGCCGTTTGTCGCGGCTATTGCGGCGTAACCAGGGCAGCTAGCGTTCATCATGGTTGAAGTACGAACCATGATGAGCGCTACGAGCCATGACAACGTGCCCGACATCGGTGACTATTGCGAGTCCGCGTCACCGCGACCTACGACATCTGCGGCGCATCCACCGGCTCGAAGCGCACTGTGATCGCTTTGAAGCCCGGGGTATTCGACTCGCGCGCCTTCAAATCACGATGCACGAGGGCGTTGGCCTCGGGGAAGTACGCGGCCGCGCATCCGCGAGCCGTCGGGTACGAAACCAGCCGGAACGCATCCGCACGACGCTCTTCCCCACGGAACACGCTCACAACGTTGACCATGTCGCGGTCCTTGAAGCCCAGCTCCGCAAGGTCATCGGGGTGCACGAGCACGACGCGGCGACCGTTCTTGATGCCGCGGTAGCGGTCATCGAGTCCGTAGAACGTCGTGTTGTACTGGTCGTGCGAGCGCATGGTCTGCAGAATCAGGTGCCCCTCTGGCGCCTCGAGATACTCGAGCGGGCTCACCGTGAACTGCGCACGCTGCGTCGGCGTCGCGAAGGTACGCGTATCGCGCGGGGGCGAGGGCAGCTGGAAACCGTTCCGCTGCCGCACACGGCGGTTGAAGTCCTCGAAGCCCGGCAGCGTCCGCGAAATCCGGTCGCGGATGACGTCGTAGTCCTCACCCATCTCGCGCCAGTTGATGACGTGGTCGGACCCCAAAGTTGCCTCCGCCATGCGGGCAATGATCACGGGCTCCGCGAGGAGGTGCTCGGACACTGGCTTCAATCGGCCCTGGGTTGTGTGCACCATCGACATCGAGTCCTCAACCGAGAGCACTTGAACGCCGCCGGGGTGTTTGTCATCGATGTCCGTGCGGCCGAGCGTCGGCAGGATCAGCGAGGTCTTTCCGTGCACAACGTGCGAGCGGTTCGGCTTGGTCGACACGTGCACCGTCAACCCGGCGCGCTGCATCCCCGCCTCGAGGCGCTCGGTTTCGGCGTTCGCGAGGGCGAAGTTGCCGCCCATCGACACGAACACATCGACCTCATCATTCTCGAAGGCCTCGATTGACTCGGTGGAGTCGTAGCCGTGCTCGCGAGGCGAGGTGATGCCGAATTCCTTGTCGATCGCATCCAGCAGCCAGGGCGCTGGTTTCTCCCAGATCCCCATCGTGCGGTCGCCCTGCACATTCGAGTGGCCGCGAACCGGGCAGGCACCGGCACCGGGCTTGCCGAAGTTGCCCTGCAGCAACAGGATGTTGATGAACTCGCGCAGGGTATCCACCGAGTGCGGCTGCTGGGTGACGCCGAGCGCCCAGCAGATGATGGTCGCATCCGAGTCGGCGAGCATCCGGGCCACGTGCGCGATCTCGTCCCGAGTCAGTCCCGTGGCGCGCTCGGTCTCCTCCCAATCGATGTGCTTGCGGGCCTCGCGGTAGGCCTCGAAGTGTTCGGTGCGCGTCTCGACAAATTCCTGGTCCACGATCGTGCCGGGGGCAGCATCCTCGTAGGCAAGCAGCAGGTGACCGAACGCCTGGAACAGCGCAAGGTCGCCGCCGACCTTGATCTGCAGGAACTCATCCGAGATCTTCACACCCTTGCCGATGAGGCCCTGCGGAGTCTGCGGGTCCTTGAAGTTGAGCAACCCGGTCTCGGGCAGTGGGTTCACGGCGACGATCTTGCCACCGTTCTTGCGGCACTCGTCGAGTGCCGAGAGCATCCGCGGGTGGTTCGTGCCGGGGTTTTGGCCGACGACGAACACTAGCTTCGCATTGTGGATGTCCTCGAGCGTCACCGTGCCCTTGCCGACGCCGATCGTCGGGTTGAGCGCGCTACCGGACGACTCGTGGCACATATTCGAACAGTCGGGCAGGTTATTGGTGCCGACTGAGCGGACGAATAATTGGTAGAGGAACGCGGTCTCGTTCGCGGTGCGGCCGGAGGTGTAGAAGAGGCAGCGGTCTGGCGTGGTTTCACGGATGCGTTCGCCAATGAGGTCGAACGCCTCCTGCCACGGGATGGGGGAGTAGTGGGTTTCGCCGGGGCGGATGATCATCGGCTCGGTGATGCGACCCTGCTGGCCAAGCCAGTACTCGGTCTTGCCAGCGAGGTCCTCAATGGAGTTCTCCGCCCAGAACTCGCGGTCCGCGCGACGCTTCGTGTTTTCTTCAGCGAAGGCCTTCGCGCCGTTCTCGCAGAACTCAGCGGGCTTGCGCTTGCCGAGCGGTTCCGGCCACGCGCATCCGGGGCAGTCGAAACCGTTGTGCTGGTTGATGCGGAGCATCGAGCGAGCCGTGCGCGCGAGTCCGCCCTGCTCGAGGCCGCGCTGAAATGCGACCGCGACGCCGGTGAGTCCCGCGGCGGCAACCTTGGGTTTGGTGACCTCAAGATTGTCCTCGTTGATGTCTTCCACCGGGGACTTATACGCCTTGCCTCGGGCTGGACGTGTCGCAATGGTGCTTGACATGTTGTTCGAGCGGGAGACGTCGGTGCTGGTTGTCTCCGGGGATGCGGTATCCCTTGGATCAATTTTCGTCACGGGGAAACTCCTTCGGGAACGAAGTGTGACGCCGATGCATTCGCAGCGGCGGGTTCGAAATCGGCTTGGACTTCGATGCGGTCTGGATGGGTGTAGAGCGTGACTCGGTCGCCGCGGCTGAATCCGGCGAGGGTGATGCCGACTTCCTCGGCGAGGTCGGCGGCTAGCGAGGATGGTGCGCTGACGGCGCTCATGATGGGGATGCCCGCGAGGTAGCACTTTTGCACGAGTTCGAAGGATGCGCGTCCTGACACTTGCATTACGGTGTCGCGCAGTGGCAGTTTGCCCTCGCGCAGGGCCCAGCCGATGACCTTGTCAACGGCGTTGTGGCGGCCGACGTCTTCGCGCACGCAGAGGATCGTGCCGTCAGTTGCGAAGAGTCCCGCAGCGTGGAGGCCTCCGGTGCGATCGAAAATGTCCTGCGCATCCCGAAGCCGGTCGGGGAGCACGAGCAGGGTGTCTGCGGGGATGCGTGCTGCGGGGATGCTGTGCGCGATGCCGTCGACCGCGATGTCGATATCCGAGAATCGCGATTGCCTACGCACCTCGTCGATCGAGGTGGTGCCGCAGACGCCGCACGCGCTGGTGGTGACGACGCGACGCTCGGAAATGCTTGCCGGATCGAGGCCGATGATTGCAGCGTCGATCACGTTGAAGGTTTGCTCGCCTTCGTCGTTCTTTCCGGCGCAGTAGCGCATCGTGGCAAGTTCACTCGGACTACCGAGGAATCCCTCCGAAACGAGGTTGCCAGCAACGAGATCGAAGTCGTGTCCCGGGGTGCGCATCGTGACGGCGAGTGGTTTGCCGTTCACACGAATCTCGAGCGGTTCTTCACCCGCGAGCGTTTCACGCTTCGGTTTCGACGACCCGTCGGCGCGAATCAGCACGGCTTTTCGACGTGAGGTCACTCTTGCCATGACTCAGCCTCCTCACTGTTGCACGCGATCTTCCAAGGATAGACCGCCGCCCTGAACACGGCATTACGTCGAGCGAGCGACGCCTCTGTATTGGTCGTACCGCTGGATGGCATCGTCCAACTCCTGTAGGGCGTCGGGATGAAATCCAACTCGTAGTATCAACCTCTGCGAGCTGCCGCTTGGGAGTCGAGGTAGTCGTTGGCTTCTTCGCGCGAAAGCATCCTGACTGTCCCGCTATCGAGCTGGGCGGCACGGAGTTCGGCGACAGCGATCCATGCGGTGTCTACCTCGCCTTGACCGAGAGCGTTTGCGGCGTAGAGTTCGTCGGCAACGCGCTCTCGCTCGTTTGGTGTGAGCGCCATCGCGGCTTTAATCAGGTCGGCTACCTTCATGGTCTAAGTCCTTTCTTCACAGCGCGGAGATGAACTTAGGTTTCAGGTGAGCGTGTCGAGAGCAGGTCGAACAACGTCCGGGCAAGTACTTTCGCGCTCTCCTGGAGACTTTAACTTGCCCTGATTCGGTTGCGTCCACCTGCTCTCAGGTACATTGTCACGGTATTCAGCGTTATCGCCATCAAGCTCGGCATAGATCGCATCGCGCGCCTCAGCAGGGATTCCATCGTTCATCGACTCGTCCTTCTTTATAGAGCTTGCGGAGTGCGTGGTTCGCAGGCCAGATGTTGGCCTCATGTGCTCGTCACTCGTGTCCGACGAGGACTTCATTGTCCAACAGGCTGCTGGCCAATTGCCGTGGCACAATGTCGTGCTGTTCACGATGCTGGAGTATACCCAGCAGCGCGACATCAAACGCGCCTATCAGATCTCACAGGATTGGGAGAAGAATGAGTGACAGCACCGAAAAATTCAGCCCATATGACGCGGCCGACTACCTTGGTAACTTCGAAGACACAGCCGCGTATCTGGAAGCTGCACTGGCAGATGGCGACGATCCCGCGCTCGTCGCGCAAGCACTGGATACCATTGCCCGTACCGCGGCATGATTGCTCGAGTAGAGGCGACCGACTCTCGGCATTTCGCTACGCCAGCAACTGATGCTGCGCGAGCCTCCGGTACAGCGGCGTCGTCTCAATGAGTTCTTCGTGCGTGCCGCGACCGACTACGCGACCCTGATCGAGCACGACGATCTCGTTCGCATCCACGACCGTGGACAACCGGTGCGCGATCATGACCATCGAACGCCCCTCGGAAGCGCGGTCGAGCGCATCACGGATGAGCGCTTCGTTCCGACCATCCAGGGCCGAAGTTGATTCGTCCATGAGCAGGATGGGCGGTGCGGCCAAGAGCGTCCGGGCAATCGCGAGCCGCTGCTGCTCACCTCCGGACAGGCGTACGCCGGCCTCGCCGACCTGCGCATCCAGCCCGGCGGGGGAGCGGTCGAGGACATCGCCGAGGTTAACATCGCGCAGCACCGCGACGCACTCGTCATCGCTTGCGCCGGGCCGGCCAAGTAGCAGGTTGTCGCGGATCGTTCCCGCGAGCGTCGGTGAGTTCTGCTGCACGTAGCCGAGCTGCGAACGCAGCGTTTGCCGATCGAGCGAACGCAGGTCGACGCCGCCGAGGCGAATCGCGCCGGAAGTCGGATCGTAGAACCGCTCGATGAGCGACAGCGTGGTCGACTTGCCAGCACCGGAGGGCCCGACAAGCGCGAGCTTGTGGCCACGCGGCACCGCAAACGACACCCCGTCGAGGACGAGCGGCGAGTCAACGACTTCAGATTCGTCAATGCTGAGCAGCTCATCGGCAGCAGACTTCGCGCGGCGCCCCGTCTTAGTGACATAGCGGTCGAACCGGTCGCGCGCCTCCGCCTTCGCGTGTGCCGCACGGACGACGTTTTCCGGATACCGGAAGGACACCGAGTCCAGCTCAAGCGCGGGAGCATCCGGCTCCCCGTGCACATTCGCCGGGCCGCGCAGCTCAACGAGCGGACCAAACTCGCGATCGCGCGCATCCTCGTCTGGCAGTGCACGAATCTCTTCGATACGCCCGAGCGCACCGAGGGCCGAAGCGACCGCCGACACCGCACCAAACATGAGGCCAAGCGGTGCCACCATCATGAACAAGAACATGATGAACGCGATCAGCGAAGCGATCGAAGTCTCGCCCGCGGCGACGCGCACACCGCCGACGCCGAGCACTGCGACAAGCGACATCTGCAGCGCGAGCATCGACACCGGCACCATCACCGCTGAGATCGCCGCGATGTCGAGCCCGCGTCGATAGGCGCCCTCCGCATCCGCCATTACGCGCTCTTCCTCACGCTCGGTTGCCACCGAGGCGCGGAGTGTTCGCATTGACGAAATTGCGCGTTCAACCGAGGCGGTGAGCTCGCCGACCTTTTCCTGGGCGGCGGCGGATGCGTTCATCACCTTGCGAGACAGGAACAGCACGACTGCGAGCGACACCGCGATGCACGCGAAGGTGATGAGGAACAGCACCCAGTCGAGAATGAGCATCGCGATGACGGCGCCAATAAAGGTAAGCAGCCCGCCGATCGCTTCGATGAGGCCCTGCGTGAGCACGGCCCGTAACAGCGTCGTGTCGCTACCCACGCGCGAGACCAGGTCACCTGTGCGGCGCGCGTCGAACTCAGCGATCGGGAGTCGCAGGAGTTTTCGCACGAGGTGGCGCCGCGCGTTCAGCACGATCTGCTCGCCGGTTCGCTGCAGCAAGAAGTGTTGCAAGCCTGACAGCAGCGCCGCGATCAGCACCACCGCGATCAGTACCCACACGATCCAGGACGTGAACTCGCCCGCCTCGACGCGCTGAATCAGCAGCCCCATCAGCACCGGCTGCGCCAGATCGAATGCACTACCCACGATCGAGATCACAATAATGACCCCCATCATTCGCTTATCAGCGAAGAGGTAGGGCCACAGCTGTTTGAGGGATGCGCGCGGGGTACCGGTGGAGCTCATCGGGGAGAGGGTGTCGCTTTCGGTAGGGGATTACTGCCAGAGGACGGCAATAGCGATGTTAGCGAGGGTGAGACCACCCGCAGACCACATGATGCCGGAAGGGACTGGGTCCTTCTTGCGGTTTGCCATGAGGAGCACCATGATGACGACCAGAACGAGGAGCTTGACGGTCAGCTTGATGCGGATGTCCATCGTGACGTCGTACATCATCTCGTTCATGCCGAACATCAGGATGCCGGAGATGCCGGCGAGCCAACCCGAGTGCACCATTCCGGAAGGGATCGTCGCGGTGCCCTTGGCAATTTTGGATACTTGTAGAAACCAGCCGCCGAAGAGTCCTGCGAGTCCGATGAAGTGGAGAATGAGCAGAATACTTTTGAGGATTTCCATGCTCTCGACCCTATCCACTCAGCGTGAATTCAGTTAACAGCTGTATTGTGCCGCGATTTAGGTGAGGCTAAGCTTGTTTCCTCGCAAGTGAGCTGCCCTGGACAGACGCCTTTATAGGTTGTGATCGGCCTCGGGGCTTGGGAGATCAAACCCCGGTCCGCCACTCAGCAGGTGCCCCATTCGAGCCGCTTTGGTGCGCATGTACTCGTCGTTCACCGCATTGCGGCCGACCTCGAGCGGCACCCGCTCAATGACCTCGATCCCATTCGACGTGAGCGCAGCGGTCTTGGCGGGGTTATTGGTGAGCAAGCGCACGCGCATGAGCCCCATATCGGCGAGCGCCGCAGCGGCAGCGACATACTCACGAGAATCTGCAGGCAAACCTAAGGCGAGATTCGCATCCACCGTGTCGAGCCCGTCTTCTTGTAGCCGATAGGCACGCAGTTTATTGAGCAGCCCGATCCCACGGCCTTCATGGCCGCGCAAGTAGAACACGACGCCACCCTCCTGCTGAATCGCATCCAGCGCCGCATCCAACTGCGGTCCGCACTCGCATTTGAGTGAACCGAAAGCTTCACCCGTAAGGCACTCCGAGTGCAACCGCACGAGCGCGCCCGGACCGGGTTCGCCGGAGATGATCGCCAGGTGCAGGTCACCGGTTACCGTGTCGGTATAGGCACGAACGCGAAACTCCCCGTGTTCAGTGGGGAGCGTCGTCTCGACCTCGAAGCGGACGCGAGAGGGATCATTCATCGGGAGCTTTCGGGCAGGGGGCGCTTAGTTGCCTGTGAGACGGTACTCAAGCCCGCGGGCACGGTAACCCGCGCCCCACGAGGCCACTCGCCAAATTGCTTCGATGATGATCGCGCGCGACATCTTCGATTGGCCAAGTTCCCGTTCCACGAAGGTGATGGGTACCTCGACCACGCGTTTACGCACGCGTTCGAACATCCACGCCATTTCGATCTGGAAACAGTATCCAGCCGATGTTACCGGCGAAAGGTCGAACTTACGAAGTTCCTCCGCGCGGTAGCCGCGGTAGCCGGCCGTTATATCGCGAATATCCGAGCGCAACAGTACTCGGCAGTAGACACTCGCCGCACGCGAGAGCAACTGCCGTGACAATGGCCAATTCTCGGTCGCGCCCCCGGGCACCCAGCGTGACCCGATTACGAGGTCGGCCCCACCATCCAGCTCATCGATGAGCGCGGGAAGCCGCTGCGCCGGATGCGAACCGTCGGCATCAAACTCAAACAGATAGTCGTAGCCGCGCTCATGCCCGTACTCGAAGCCTTGCAAATACGCCGTCGCAAGTCCCTGCTTGCCGCCACGGTGCATGACCCGCACCCGCGTCGTCTGCGCGGCTATCGCATCCACGAGCGCGCCGGTGCCGTCAGGGGAGCCGTCATCGACGACGAGGACATCCACGCGGTCGGATGCTTCGAGCACGTTCGCGACGACGGTTTCGATATTCTCCGCCTCGTTATAGGTCGGAATGATCACGAGGATGTCTCGTGTGGAGTGTTCAGCTCCAGGAAGAGCGTGCTTGCCGGGGTTGGAAGTCACAAATAGGTCTTTCAAATGGTTTCGGGGAAGCCGATTTTTTCGTGGACGAGCGTGAGGGTTTTCGCGGCGCGTTCTCGAGCACGCTCGGCGCCCTTGCGCAGCAGATTCTGCAGCTCGCCGCGGTCGTCCAACAGTTCGTTCGTGCGCTCACGGATTGGTGCGAACGTTGCCTCGACTGCCTCCGCGAGACCTTTCTTGAGATCGCCGTAACCGCGACCCGCATACTCATTCGCCACATCCTCAATCTCACGATCGGTGAGCACCGCGTAAATTGTGAGGAGGTTCGAGACGCCAGCCTTCGCGGTGGGGTCGTAGCGAATCTCGCCGTCGGCATCGGTCACGGCGCGCATAACCTTCTTCTTCGTGACATTTGCGGGGTCGAGGATGCGCAGCAGTCCGGCATCGCTTTCGGCCGACTTCGACATCTTCGAAGTGGGATCCTGCAGGTCGTAGACCTTCGCGCTCGCCTTGGGGATGTACCCCTCGGGCACCGTGAAGGTGTCACCGAAGCGCGAATTGAAGCGCTCGGCGAGATTGCGAGTGAGCTCGATGTGCTGGCGCTGATCTTCACCCACCGGCACCGAATCAGCCTGGTAGAGGAGGATATCCGCGGCCATCAGCACGGGGTAGGTGAACAGGCCCACGGTCGTGCCTTCGGCGCCGTGACGCTGCGATTTGTCCTTAAACTGCGTCATCCGGCTCGCCTCGCCGAACCCGGTCATCGTTCCGAGAATCCACGCGAGCTGCGCGTGCTCGGGGACGTGCGACTGCACGTACAGTGTCGAGCGCTCAGGGTCGATTCCCGCGGCAATGTACTGCGCCGCCGTGGCGAGCGTGCGCTCGCGGAGCACCTCAGGTTCGGTGGGGACGGTGATCGCGTGCTGATTCACCACGCAGAACAGTGCGTCAAAGTCGTCCTGCATCTTTACCCAGTTGGTGAGCGCTCCGACGTAGTTTCCAAGGTGCAGGGAGTCGGATGAGGGTTGCATGCCCGAAAAGATGACGGGTTTCGACATAGAGGAATCCTGGGTTGACGTGGGTGACTAGGGGTTCATGCTATCGGTGGACGATAGCCCGCAGACTACGCGTTTGCCGTTACAGCGCGTAATCCACCACAACGGGGGAGTGGTCGCTCCACCGCTGGTCGTACGCCGCGGCACGATCGATCGTGTAGTTAGATGCGAGTTTGGCAAGTTCCGGGGTCGCGACGTGGTAGTCAATGCGCCAGCCCGCATCCGTATCGAAGGCCTTGCCGCGGTAAGACCACCAGGTGTAGGGACCGGGAACGTCGCCGGACAACTCGCGGCCGACGTCCACCCAGCCGAGGCCATTCCCGCCCGAGCCGTCGACGGGGCTCGCAGCCTCACCAAGCGGCGTGAACATGCGGGTGAAGTAGCCGCGCTCACGCGGGAGGAAGCCGGACTTCTTGACGTTGCCCTTCCAGTTCTTAATGTCGCGTTCGTCGTGGCCGACGTTGAGATCGCCGACCACCAACGCGAGCTCTTGCTGCTGGCGAAGTTCGAGCATCCGCTCGGCCATGGCATCGAGGAACTTCCACTTCTCTTCTTGCTTCGGGGTGTCTGCTTCGCCCGAGTGGACGTAACAGCTCACGACCGTGAGCGGTTTGCCGCCCACCTCGAAGTCGACTTCGAGCCAGCGACCTGCCGAGTCGAACTCCTCCGGCCCCACGCGGCGGCGCACCGCACCGAGTGGCGTGCGGCTCGCAATCGCGACGCCAGCGCGACCGGCCGCACTCGCCTCTTCGAGTTCGAGGTGCCAACCATCATTGATGAGTTCGTCGACCTGCTTACGATTCGCGCGCACTTCTTGCAGCGCCAGAATGTCAATCTCGCGGCCCTCGAGCCATTCGCCCATGCCCTTGCGGTAGGCGGCGCGGATGCCATTGACATTGACGGATGCGATGCGGAGCGATTTCGACATGAACCACAGTCTATCGGCGCCACCGACATTCGAGCTTCACGCCGGTGCTGCCCGCGCTATTGGCGCTTTAGCCGCACCTCATCACGGTCCAGGTCATTGCGGTCGGCATGCGCCTCGAGCGGGTCGTAGCCGAGTCGCTGTTCGAGTGCGCGCTGTTCGAGCTCGCGCTGCTCCACCACGATCTGCTCATACTGGCGACGCAGCTTGCGGCGTTGCTTGCGCGGGGCGCGATCCAATTCCTCAGTGATGCGGATGCGGTCGGCGGCAAGCCGCTCGCGTCGCGCCTCGAGCTCGGTCGCCTGGGCGATCTCTTCCGCCTCTTCAGCGGTGAGGAGCCTCGGAGCCTGGCCCCGATCATCCATCGTCACCTTGACCCAGGATGCCGAAATGAGCAGCACCATGCACATGAAGTTCATGAAGATCAGCACACCGAGCAGTGCCGCGAAGGTCGCGAGCAGCGGGTTCGAGGATGCGCCACCGAGCAGCATCGACCCGAGCTGCTTGAGCACCATGATGAGCACACCGCCGATGAGCGCACCCGGCCACAGCGACTTGGGCGGGATGCGTACTTCCGAAAGGATGCGGAGCATCGCGGCGATCACCGCGGCATCGAAGAGCAGGGTGATCGTCACCGTGACGACCCGGATGAGCACGTTCGTGAAACCGGAGATTTCGAGGGCAAGCACGTCATTGAGCAGCCACGCGGTGATGCCGGAACTCGCAGCGGTCAGCGCGACCGAAATCACCAGGCCGAGTCCGAACAACACGAGCAGTCCGAGGTCAACAAGCTTCATTTTCACGAAACTGCGATCGATCTGAATGGGGAGGTCGAACATCCCGCGAATCGACAGGCGTGCGCCATTGAGGAAGTTGAGCGCGGTCCACAGCGCCGAAACGAGCGCGATAATACCGGTCACGGTGAATGATGCGGTGCCATCGAGATTCAGGAGCGTTTCCGTGCTGATCACGCCGTCTTCGCCGATGAGTCCGGGAACCGAGTTGCTGATCGAATCGATGATTCTGCGCAGCAGATCTTCGTTATTTGACAGCACAAGTCCTGCGACCGAGAAGAATACGAGCAGGGCCGCGAACCCCGAGAACAAGCCGGAGTACGCCATCCCACCCGCGAGGGTCGCGCCGCGTCGAGACGACCAGTGTTGGATCGTGCGCATCGGTCTCGTCGCCTGCACCCACGCCGCAAACGCCTGCATCTTCGCAGGGAATCCCGCGTCCTCTTCGACTTGCGGGAAGGGCGGAAGGATCGTGGCTTGCGCCGTTGATAATTCGTGTTCTCGCTTTTCGGTCACACAGACAGGGTACGAGCAATTTGCATAGACTTCCTTGACGATTTGTTGATGGGGATGAACGCGAGGCAAACATGAACCTTCAAGGCTTTGGAGTCGGATCACGAGTCGCGATCGGAAATGCCGTGCGAATGCCGGCACCACTACCGGAACCCAAGGACACTGGTTTTAGCGGCGATGTCGCCGCCGAGCAGGAACGGGCCAAAGCCTCGATTGCGACGGTGCAGTCGGATTTGGCTACGCGTGCCACTGCTGCTGAGGGCTCCTTAAAAGAGGTGTTGGATGCGCAGTCGATGATGGCCGCAGACCCAACCATTGCACAGATGGTCACCGATGCGATCGCGGGCGGCAAGACCGCTGAGCGTGCCGTGTTCGAAGCGTTTGCGAGCTATGCCGAAACGCTCAAGGCACTCGGCGGCTATATGGCCGAACGCGTGACCGACCTCAACGACATTTCCCAGCGCATCCGCGCGGACCTTTCGGGCGTGCCGGTGCCCGAAGTGCCTCGACGCGATGAACCCTTCATCCTCGTGGCGGTGGATCTTGCGCCCGCCGACACCTCGAAGCTCGATCTCGACAAGGTGCTGGCCTTCGTCACTCGCGATGGCTCGCCGAAGGCGCACACCGGCATCATCGCTGCGGAGAAGGGGCTGCCAGCCGTGGTCGCCGTGTCCGGTGCCGATGACATCGTCGAGGGCCAGCGGTTGGTGGTGGATGCGGGGCAGGGTCTCGTGATCGTCGATCCCACTGATGACGAGGTCGCGGCCGCGGAAGCTGAGCAGCAGCGGCAGGCCGAAATTGAGGCCGCACCGCTTGAGCCGGGCGCGCTTGCTGACGGCATTCCGGTGGCGCTGCTCGCGAATGTGGGCAAGCCCGCGGATGCGCAGGCTGCCTTGGAATATGGCGCCGAGGGCGTTGGACTCTTCCGCACTGAGTTCTTGTTCTTGGACCGCGACGAGGCACCCTCGAAGGAGGAGCAGACCGCGGACTACACCGCGATGCTCGAGCCCTTCGCCGGGAAGAAAGTTGTTGCGCGTGTGCTCGACGCGGGTGCCGACAAGCCGCTCACATTCCTGAACGACGCTGAAGAGGCGAACCCCGCGCTCGGGATGCGGGGGATCCGCATCCTGCGTGAAAAGGAGCACCTGCTGCGGGACCAGCTTGAGGCGATGCGCGATGCGCAGGAGGCCACCGGTGCCGAACTCTGGGTGATGGCGCCCATGGTCGCGGATGCTGCCGATTCGGAGTATTTCACCGCGCTCGGGCGGGAAGTGGGGCTCTCGGTTGTGGGGTCGATGGTCGAGGTGCCGAGCGCTGCGGTTGTGGCCGAGCAGGTATTGGAGACGAGCGACTTCGTGTCGATCGGCACAAACGACCTCACGCAGTACGCCCTGGCTGCCGACCGCGTGCTCGGGACCGTTGCGGGCTATCAGGATCCGTGGCACCCGGCGGTGTTGCGGCTGATTGGGATGATCGGTGAGGCCGGAGCGCGCACGGGCAAGCCGGTGGGTGTCTGCGGTGAGGCCGCCGCCGATCCGCGGCTCGCGGTCGTGCTCATCGGGTTGGGCGTCACCTCGCTGTCGATGGCGCCGCCCGCCCTCGCCGGCGTGCGCGCTTCGCTGAAGGAACACACGCTCGAGGGCGCTCGCGCCATCGCCGCCCGCGTCGTCGCCGCTTCTTCCGCCGCCGCCGCCCGCGCGGCCTTCTAGCCGCGCCGTGCTGCGTCGTCGCCGCTCTGCCCTCGCGCCGTTCGACGTCGCCGTTCTGCGCTCGCGGCGCTTTCTTGCCGCACCACAGCTTGCGCAGAGTGGTCACTGCTTGTTGCTATTTTTCGTTTTAGCCCCAACGAGTGACCACTCTGCTGATGGTTAGTTCGACCCGTTTTGCAGAGTGGTCACTGCTTGTTGGTATTTCTTGTTTTGACCCCAAGCATTGACCACTTTGTTGTGGGGGAGTTCGATCCGTTTTGCAGAGTGGTCGATGCTTGTTGGTATTTTCCGATTTAGCACCATGGAGTGACCACTTTGCGCGGGAGGTGCGGCGCGGCCACTTGCGATGGCAAAGAAGCATCCGCAGGGGCGCATCCGCAAAGAAGCATCCGCAAAGAAGCATCCGCAAAGGAATCAACCGGCACGACCACTACGCCAAGTAATCTCGCCAAGTTGTCCACAGCCTCCGAGAACGCGGCGGTTATCCACCGTTTGAGCTGGCCAGAATTTCACGCGACACCGTTCCGAGTAGCTTTCGTGTCATGCGAAAGCCCTCGCCCATCCCACTGGAATTGCCACAGTTCGCGTTCTCCTATGCCGCCGCGATCGAAGCAGGAATGACGCCCGAGCGCCTGCGCGCGAGTGATCTGTCGGCGCCCTTCGTCGGAGTTCGCACAACAGGAGCTCCCGCGACGAGGACAGAACGTGCTCGGGCGCTCGGGATGCGGCTGAAAGACGGACAGGCAATCTCGGGTCTCGCTGCGGCCGAGCTCTGGGGGATGCGCGTGCCGTCGAGGAATAGGTTCAACGACAACGATGTCGAGATTCTCACGAAGAAATCTGTCTCCCGCGTCCGCATCGACGGGGTGGTGAATCGGCGGATACGCGACGATCTATTTCGCACTTCGACCCTCGACAACATCCCCGTCGTTTCACCTGTGCTCGCGATGTTCACATCCGCGATTTACCTCGCTGAGGAGGACGTGACGGTCATGCTGGATGCGATGCTCACCGCATCCGACGTCTATCGCAACCTGCGATTCGGCTCTCGTCCACACCTGCGCCCCGAACAATTACCAGCCTTAGTGCAAACATTCAGGCGGATGAAGGGCATCGACACCGTACGCGCGGCGATCCAGCTGGCTCGGCCTGGCGTTGAATCTCCGATGGAGACAGTTCTACGTCTGAAGCTCATTGCAGCGGAGCTTCCCGAACCGGTGATTCAACCGGTACTCATCCTCGCGAATGGTGAGGAATACCGGCCCGACCTCGGGTATCCGAGCGCGAATATCTACTTCGACTACGACGGCGAACATCACTTCGTTGATCAGAACACTATCGATCGGGATGTGCAGCGAGATCGAGAGCTGCAGGATGCGGGAATCCGCTTAGTCCATGTGGTGAAGACTGATCTCAATGGACGTCGATTCCGGGAAATCGTGCGCCTGACGGAGCGACACCTTGCGCGCGCGGATGCGCAAAAGTGAAAGCAGAGTGGTCACTGGTTGGGGTTATTTTTCGAGAAAACCCCAACCAGTGACCACTCTGCGGAAAGGAAGGAAAGAGCCGCGCGGCCTACGGGCGGCCGCGCAGGATTGCCTGCTTCACCTCGGCGATGGCCTTCGTGACCTCGATGCCGCGGGGGCAGGCCTCGGTGCAGTTGAAGGTGGTGCGGCAGCGCCACACGCCTTCCTTGTCGTTGAGGATGTCGAGGCGGGTCGAAGCCTCTTCGTCTCGCGAGTCGAAGATGAAGCGGTGTGCGTTCACGATCGCTGCGGGGCCGAAGTACTGGCCGTCGGTCCAGAAGACGGGGCACGAGGTGGTGCATGCTGCGCAGAGGATGCACTTGGTCGTGTCGTCGAAGATCTCGCGGTCGGCAACCGACTGGATGCGCTCCTTCTCGGGCTTGTCCGAAGCCACGAGGAAGGGGTGGATCTCCTTGTAGGACTCGAAGAAGGGGTCCATGTCGACGATGAGGTCGCGCTCGAGGGGCAGACCCTTGATTGCTTCCACGGTCACGGGCTTCGTGATGTCGAGGTCCTTGATGAGCGTCTTGCAGGCGAGACGGTTACGGCCGTTAATGCGCATCGCATCCGAACCGCAAATGCCGTGCGCGCAGGAGCGGCGGAAGGCCAGCGTCGAGTCCTGGTCCCACTTGATCTGGTGCAGCGCATCCAGGATGCGGTCGGTCGAGAACATGTCGACCTCGAAGTTCTCCCAGTACGCGTCTTCCCGGTTCTCGGGGTCGTAGCGGCGAACCTGAATCTCTACTTTGAAGGGCTTCTCTGGCTCTTCAGCCTTCTGATCCGTTGCGTCTGAATCGATGACAGTGGTCATTGTGGTTTCTCCCTTCTAGTACTTACGTTCCTGCGGCACATAGTGCGTCATGCGCACCGGCTTTTGGCCGAGAGTGATGTGGTCGGCGGGGTCCGCAGAGCTGCGGTCGCCGGTGAGGTACGCCATGGTGTGGTGCATCCAGTTTTCGTCGTCACGGTCCGGGTAGTCATCACGCATGTGACCGCCGCGCGATTCCTTGCGGTTGAGTGCGGTGTAGGTGATGACCTCGGCGAGGTCGAGCAAGAACCCGAGCTCGATTGCTTCGAGCAGTTCGGTGTTGTATCGCAGGCCTTTGTCGGCGACGTGGATGTTCTGGTAACGCTCGCGGAGTTCGTGAATCACCTTGGTGGCCACGTTGAGCGTGTCTTCGGTGCGGAATACCTGAACGTTGGTGTCCATGGTTTCCTGCAGTTCGCGGCGCAGATCGGCGACGGATTCGGTGCCCTTGGAGTCGCGGAGGTTCCGCACGAGGGTACGCACGAATTCATCCGCGTCATCCGGCAGCGGTGCGTATTCGGCGGTCTGCGCGTGCTTCACCGCATTGCGGCCAGCGCGCTTACCGAAGACGTTGATGTCGAGCAGCGAGTTGGTGCCGAGACGGTTCGAGCCGTGCACCGAAACGCAGGCGCACTCACCGGCGGCGAAGAGGCCTGGGACGACCGTGTCTTCGTCATCCGAGATGACCTGCGCGTCATTGTTCGTCGGGATGCCGCCCATGGCGTAGTGCGCGGTCGGGTACACGGGCACCGGCTCGGTCACCGGGTCCACACCGAGGTAGGTGCGGGCGAACTCGGTAATGTCCGGGAGCTTGGTCTCGAGCACTTCAGCACCGAGGTGGGTGCAGTCGAGGTAGACGTAGTCCTTGTTCGGTCCGGCACCGCGGCCGTCGAGCACCTCCTGCACCATCGAACGCGCCACGATGTCACGCGGCGCGAGGTCCTTAATGGTCGGCGCGTAGCGCTCCATGAAGCGCTCACCGGAGTCGTTACGAAGAATCGCACCCTCACCGCGGGCACCTTCGGTGAGCAGGATGCCCAACCCGGCTAGGCCGGTCGGGTGGAACTGGAAGAATTCCATGTCTTCGAGCGGCAGGTTGTTGCGCCAGATAATGCCGACGCCGTCGCCCGTGAGGGTGTGGGCATTGGATGTGGTCTTGAACACCTTGCCGAAGCCACCGGATGCGAAGACGATGGACTTGCCCTGGAAGACGTGGAGGTCGCCGGTCTTCAGTTCATACGCAATCACGGCGGAGGGGGTCTTGACCCCATCCACCTCAGTGAACGCCACGTCGAGCGCGTAGTACTCGTTGAAGAAGCGGATGTCGTGCTTGACGCAGTTCTGGTAGAGCGTCTGCAGAATCATGTGGCCCGTGCGGTCGGCGGCGTAGCAGGCGCGACGCACCGGAGCTTTTCCGTGGTCGCGGGTGTGGCCACCGAAACGACGCTGGTCGATCCTGCCTTCGGGCGTGCGGTTGAAGGGCAGACCCATGTTTTCGAGGTCGAGAACCGCCTCAATGGCTTCCTTGGCGAGGATCTCTGCGGAGTCCTGGTCGACGAGGTAGTCGCCACCCTTGACGGTGTCGTAGGTGTGCCACTCCCAGTTGTCTTCCTCAACGTTTGCGAGAGCCGCAGCCATACCGCCCTGCGCCGCACCGGTGTGCGAACGGGTCGGGTAGAGCTTCGTCACAACGTCAACAACGGCGCCAGTTCCGGCTGTCTCAGCCGCTTCGATCGCGGCACGCATCCCTGCGCCACCGGCACCAACGATCACTACCTCGTTGCGGTGGTAGTGAATCTTTACGCCGTCGATTTCCTTGACGGTGTCCTTGAGCTGTTCTGCAGCCATATGTGTAGTTCTCTTCCTTACGCTGTTTGGCCGATTCGCAAATGGCCGGAGTTAAGAGCAGATGCTGGCGCCGCCCTGGAAGCAGGGCTCAACGGCAAACACGATCAGCACGATCAGGCCGAGGATGATCTCAACGATGCAGGCGATCCAGAGGGTTGCAACGAGCGCTTTGCGGGGGCCGGGCTTGTAGACGTAGTCGTTGACGATGGTCCGCATACCGTTGGTGCCGTGGATCAGTGCGAGCACGAGCATCAGGCCATCCCAAATGAGCCAGAAGGGAACCGAGAACTTTTCGGCCACCACGAACTCGTAGCTGATCTGGCTAACGCCGCTACCGGCGATGAGGTTCGAGTAGAGGTGCACGAACACGAGGAAGATGAGTAGCACGCCCGAGACGCGCATGAACGCCCATCCGATTCGTTCCCAGTTCTGCGAGCCCTTCTTGCGCTCAGAAAGCGGGGTGCGCGGATATTCGACAGCTTCGATAGTCATTTTGCGATCTCCCTAACTTTCTAGTGACTGAACACGTTCATGAGGTGCATTACCGAGAACGGCACCATGACGACGACCCACAGGCCCACGACAATCCAGAACATCAGCTTGTGGTGACGGGTGCCACCGGGCATGAAGTCGATCATGATGATGCGCAGACCGTTGAACGCGTGGTACACGATCGCGCCAACGAGCCCGAGTTCACCGATGCCCATGAGCGGAGTCTTGTAGGCGCCAATCACGGCGTCGTAGACCTCGGGGCTCACGAGCAGCAGCGCGCTGTCGAGCACGTGCACGAGGAGGAAGAAGAAAATTGCGACACCGGTGATGCGGTGCAGAACCCACGACCACATTCCTTCATTGCCGCGGTAAAGACGCCCACCAATGACGTTCTTTTTCCCGGGCTTTGGAGAGGTCGGGGTGCCCGTCTGAACAGCTGACACGGAACTACCCTTCTGTGATGGATGTTGCCCGGCGGCAGTGGCGTCGCTCGGGGCGGAAGCGCTTATTCATTCACGAATACGCACGCGACTGTGCCGTCAACTCTACCGCGGATTCAGGTAGCGCGCGGCCAATCGTGGTAAGGCAAGGCTTACTTGCGGGCGCCGACCGCGGCCGCTGCGGCAGGAGCCACGGCCCGGTTTCGCAGGGCAATTACGTCCTCGTAGTGACCGAGCAAATCGTCGCAGATTCGCTCCCAAGACCGGTTCAGGACGCGACGTCGGCCGGCCTCGCCCATGCGGGCTCGCAGCGCCGAGTCACCGGCGAGACGTGAAACGTAGCGGCGCATCGAATCCGATCCGCGCGACTGCGAGGGATCAAAGAGGTAGCCGTCGCCGCCGTGGGTGACGAGGTCGATGGGACCACCCGCAAGTGGTGCGACCACGGGATTACCCGAGGCGTGCGCTTCCTGCAGGGTTTGGCCAAAGGTCTCTTCCGTGCCGGTGTGCACGAAGACATCGAAGGCGGCGTAGGCGATCGCGAGTTCGCGTCCCGACTTTCGCCCGAGAAAATGCACCGGCATATTCCTCATGGCCTGTCGCACATCCTCGGTCGCCGGCCCGTCGCCGACAATCGCAATCTGGATATTCGACACACCCCGCAACTGCGCGAGCCGCTCGACCTGTTTCTCTGGCGCGATTCGACCAACGTAGCCAATGATCGTTTCACCGCGAGGCGCGATCTGCTCGCGCAGGGCAACAGTCGCCGGATGCGTGCGGTTATCGGGGTGATAGGTCTCGAGATCGACACCGCGACCCCAGCGCTCGACTCGCTCGATTCGTTCGCGAGCGAGATCCCGAATGGATGCGGTGGAGGGTGCGAGCGTCCGGTCAGCCTGGTTATGCACGAGACGGAACATCGACCACGCGGCGTCGCGCATAAACGCGAAACCATTCTTCTCGGTATAGCCCGCGACGTCGGTCTGGAAGATCGCAATAGAAGGGATACCGCGACGTCGCGCCGCGGAGATGGCGTGGCCACCGAGTAGGGCGGGAGAAGCAGCATGCAGCACATCCGGTTTGAACTCGTCCAGGATGCGTTGGACCTGCAGGGTGGGGAGGCCCAGCGGGAATTCACGGTAGTTGACGGTGGCAACTTCGCGTACCTCGAAGCCGGCGTATTCCTTCGGCGAGCCAGCGGTCGGGCAAATCACGATTGCTTCGTGGCCGCGCAGGGCAAGATGGTCGAGCACCTTCTTCACCGAATTAGTAACGCCGCTGATCGTGGGGAGGAAGCTTTCGGTTACTACGGCAACACGCATAATCGCTAATGGTAGGCGTCGGTGGTTACCTCCGAGTAAACAGTAGGCGAATCGCATCCTTCTCGAGGTTTCAAAGGGTTACGATCGTGGCCATGCCTGCTTCCAGCCTCGACCATTTTTATGCCGTGATTCCTGCGGGTGGTGTCGGTTCGCGGCTCTGGCCGTTGAGCCGCGCGGAGCGTCCTAAATTCCTCCGGGATATCGCCGGTACGGGGTCGACGCTGCTGCGAGCGACGTGGGAGCGGCTCGTGCCGCTTACCGGTGAGAATCGGATCATGGTGGTCACCGGTCAGTCGCATGCCACCGAAGTGCGCGACCAGCTCCCGGAGCTCACCGACGCCAATATCGTGCTCGAGTCGGAGGGCCGTGACTCCACGGTGGCGATCGGGCTTGCCGCGGCAATTCTCGAGCGCCGGCATCCGGGTGCGGTCATCGGTTCCTTCGCTGCCGACCATCTCATCAGCGCGAACACGCGCTTCCGCCGTGCGGTGCGCGAGGCGGTGCGGGCCGCGGACCAGGGGCATATCGTGACGATCGGAATTCAGCCGATGGCCCCATCCACCGCTTTCGGGTATATCCGTGCCGGTGAGCCATTCGAGTTGCACGGCGCGCCATCGGCGCGGCAGGTGGACGAATTTGTCGAGAAACCAAATGTGCAGACCGCCAGGCGCTATGTCGCCTCGGGAGAGTACCTCTGGAATGCGGGGATGTTCATTGCGAAGGCGCAGCGGCTCCTCGACGAACTTGCGGAGAACGCTCCCGAGCTCGCAGCAGGCATCAATGAAATTGCGGATGCGTGGGACACGGATCGGCGCGAAGCGGTGGTTAGGCAAGTCTGGCCGACGCTCGAAAAGATCGCGATCGACTACACCGTTGCGGAGCCGGCCTCGAAGAAGGGTGCACTCGCGGTGATCCCGGGCTTCTTTGGCTGGGATGACGTGGGGGATTTTGCTGCGGTGACGCGCGTCCACCAGGCTGCCGCGACCTGCACCGAGGAAGTTGGCGTGATTGGCGACCGGGAGCGAGTCGTGTCGACGAACGCATCCGGAATCGTCATCTCGGAAACGGATCGGGTGATTGCGGTCGCGGGTCTCAATAACATTGTCGTGGTCGATACCGAGGATGCATTGTTGGTCACAAACCGTTCTAATGCCCAACAAGTGAAAGAGATTGTTAATCTCCTCAAGAAGTCAGAGCATCCAGAAGTGTTGTGACTTGTAACATGCGAAAGCGAACAGAAACTGCTGATTGCACGGTAGAATCGCAGAATTAGGTTTCCGCACAGTGGCGGAACGACCAAGGAGGTTCAACCGTGCAGAATCGCAATCGACTGATGTCCATTTTGGGCATCGCAGCAGTGAGTGCCTTAGCACTTAGTGCATGTGGCCAGGCTCCCGAAGAACCGAGCACCACCGACGGCGAAGCAGCCGGTGGTGTCGATGGCGGCGACTTCACCGCCTGCATGGTTTCGGATGAGGGTGGCTTCGACGACAAGTCCTTTAACCAGCTCGCACACGACGGCCTCGTTGAGGCCGAAAACACGCTCGGCATCAACACCCTCGAAGCTGAATCCACCAGCCCTGACGACTTCACCCCGAACCTCCAGACCATGGTCGATCAGGAGTGCAACATCATCATCCCGGTCGGCTTCCTGCTCGCTGACGCGACCCAGGCCGTTGCCGACGCAAACCCCGAAACGCACTTCGCGATTATTGACGTCGACTACCTCGAGGGTGACAACCTCCTGCAGATCAACTACGACACGGCCCAGGCTGCCTTCCTCGCGGGCTACGCATCCGCCGGCTACTCCGAAGCCGGCATCGTGGCCACCTACGGTGGTTCGCAGATTCCATCGGTGACCATCTTCATGGACGGTTTTGCCGAAGGCGTCAAGTACCACAACGAGCAAAAGGGCACCGACGTCCAGGTGCTCGGTTGGGATGAAGAGGCTCAGACCGGCGAGTTCGTCGGTAACTTCACCGACAACACCAAGGCAAAGCAGATCACCGAAGGCTTCCTCGCCCAGGGTGCCGACGTGATCCTCCCGGTTGGCGGTCCGCTCTACCAGGGTGCCGCTGAGGCGATCCGCGCTGATGGGGACTCCGCAGTTCTGCTCGGCGTGGACAGTGACCTCACCGTGGGTGAGCCCGACTACGCGGACATCATCTTCGTATCGATCCTCAAGGGGCTCGACGTGACGGTGCTTGACGCCATTGAGAGCGCCTACAACGAGAACTTCGAGGGCGGCACCGTCTACACCGGTGTGCTCGAGAACGAAGGTGTTGCACTCTCGGGCTTCGGCGAGTTCGAATCGCAGTTGCCGGAAGGGATGCTCGACGAACTGGCTCAGATCGAGGAGCAGATTATCTCGGGTGAGATCGTCGTCGAATCGCCTTCCTCACCAACCCCTGCCGAATAAATCCCAGTGACCCCGGTTTTCACGCTGTAGCCGCAACGACTCAGCTGGAAACCGGGGTTTATTCGCCCCTTTCGCCCGGAGAAGAAACGAGCAGATGAAACTCGAGCTGCGCGGCATCACGAAGCGCTTCGGTAACTTCACCGCCAACGACCAAATCAACCTCACTGTCGAAGAAGGCGAGATCCACAGCCTGCTCGGCGAAAACGGTGCTGGAAAATCCACACTGATGAATGTGCTCTATGGGCTCTATGAGCCAGAAGAGGGCCAGATTCTGCTGGATGGTGTGGCACGCAAGTTCTCCGGTCCGGGCGACGCGATCGACGCGGGAATTGGGATGGTGCACCAGCACTTCATGCTGATCCCGGTGTTCACGGTCGCCGAAAACCTGATGCTGGGCCGCGAACCGACGAAGTGGCCCGGCCGACTCGATCTTAATGAGGCGCGCAATCGGGTCCGGGATATCTCGGCCCGATTCGGGTTCCACATCGACCCGGACGCCAAGATCGAGGACCTCTCGGTTGGCCAGCAACAGCGCGTGGAAATCATCAAAGCGCTCTCGCAGGAGGCCAGCATCCTCGTGCTCGACGAGCCGACCGCGGTACTCACGCCACAGGAGACTGACGAGCTTATGACGATCATGGATGAGCTCCGCAAAGAGGGCACCTCGATCGTGTTCATTTCGCACAAACTCCGCGAGGTGCGACAGGTGAGCGACAAGATCAGCGTGATCCGCCGCGGCAAGGTGGTCGGCGAGGCGGAACCCACAGCATCCAATGAAGAACTCGCCTCCCTGATGGTGGGCCGCTCGGTTGGCCTCACGGTGGACAAGGCCCCCGCGACTCCCGGCGAGCCCGTGTTTCAGGTGCAGAACCTCACGGTCTTCGGGAAGGACGGTACCGCCCAGATCGACAATCTCTCCTTCGAAATTCGCGCGGGCGAAATTCTCGTGGTCGCGGGTGTGCAGGGTAACGGGCAGACCCAGCTCGCCGAAGCGATCCTCGGCCTGAGCGAAAACACCACCGGCTCGATCCTGCTCGACGGCAAAGACCTCCTCACCGAATCGGTAAGAAAGACCCTGGATGCGGGGCTCGGCTTCGTGCCCGAGGACCGCAATGCCGATGGTCTGGTAGGGGAGTTCACGATCGCCGAGAACGTGATCCTTGACCGTCTGCACCACGAACCGTTCTCGAAGAATATGGCGCTCAACCTCAAAGCGATTCGTGAGTTCGCAGACAAAGCGGTGTCGGATTTCGATATCCGCACACCTTCAATTGATACACCCGCGGGCAGGCTTTCCGGAGGTAACCAGCAAAAGGTCGTGCTCGCACGCGAACTGGGCCGAGAGCTCAAAATGCTCGTTGCATCCCAGCCCACCCGCGGTCTCGACGTCGGCTCGATTGAGTTTGTGCACAAGCAGATTGTGGCTGCGCGCGACTCGGGCATCCCGGTACTGATCGTGTCAACCGAGCTCGATGAGGTCTCGCAGCTCGGCGACCGGATCATGGTCATGTACGGCGGTCGCAGCATGGGCATCGTGCCACCGACAGCCACCCGCGAAGAGCTCGGCAAGATGATGGCAGGAGTCCCGCATGTCCAGTAGTAACTCCGCGCTCACTCCGCCGGACCCGCAGGGTCCCGTCGACAAAATGCCAAATGGCGGTAAGCCCGGCGGCTCAAGGAATGCGCTTGCTGATCAACCCTGGCGCGGAATCTGGCGTGACATTCTTGGCGGCGGAGTGGTCCGCTCCATTGTCGCGATTCTGCTGGCGCTTATGGTCGGGATGCTCATCGCGGTATTCACCAATGAAGAGGTGCAGGAGACTCTCGGCTACTTCTTCAGCCGCCCGCAAGACTTCTTCAACGTTGCCGGGGAACTCGTCGGCGATGCGGTGCGCGCGATGATCCAGGGTGCAATCTACAGCCCCTCGCGCGGCTTCCAACCGCTTCTGGCCACGCTGCAGTGGGCGACACCGCTCGTTGCCGCGGGTCTCGGTCTCGGTGTGGCCTTCCGCGCAGGCCTGTTCAACATTGGTGGTCAGGGGCAGATGCTGGTCGGCGCGCTCTTCGCGAGCTTCGTCGGGGCATCCTGGAGCCTGCCCATTGGTCTGCACCTCATCGTCGCGATCATCGCGGCAGTGCTTGGCGGCGCGATGTGGGCGGCGATCGTCGGTTTCCTCAAGGCACAAACCGGCGCACACGAGGTGATCCTCACCATCATGTTCAACTGGATCGCGCACTGGGGGATCACCTACCTGCTCAAGCAGCCCCTGTTCCAGTCCCCAAATGCCCCCGGATTCGCGAAGTCCAAAGCGGTGGAATCCACCGCGGTGATGCCGCAACTCTTCGGCAGCTTTGGGCTCGGGTTTCTGATCGTCCTACTCGCCGCGGTGATCTACTGGTGGCTCATGGACCGCTCAACGATCGGCTTCCAAATTCGCGCGGTGGGGATCAACCCGAACGCCGCACGGACCGCGGGCATCAACGTCAAGGGCATCACGGTCATCACAATGGCGATCTCCGGCGCATTCGTCGGTCTCGCTGCCGCGACCCAAACTCTCGAAGTCCACCCCTCCGGAATCGAACCGACCATCCACGCGGGCGTCGGCTTCGACGCCATCACCGTGGCACTGCTCGGTGGCAATAACCCCGTCGGCATCGTGCTTGCGGCGCTGCTGTTCGGATTGCTCAAGGCGGGATCGGTGTCGATGGAAATTCAAGCGGGAATCCCGCGAGACATTATCCCGGTGATTCAGGGACTCATCGTGCTCTTCGTGGCGGCGCCGAGATTCCTCGGCTTCCTCCCGCGGCCGACGGGCACCAAACTCGCTGACCGCGTTGCTGCTCGAAAGGCGAAGGCCTCATCATGACAACCACCATTTCGCCCAAGCCCGCCGCCGCTGCCGGCTCCGGGGACTCGGCCATCGCCCCACGCAAGTGGAAGACTCCGATCCTGCTGGGCGTCTTCGGACTCCTCGCACTCCTGGTATTCGCGTTGCAGCCGGATGCGTCGGTCACCACGAGGATCGACCTCAACAGCCGTGCGGTCGCCCTCGAGCTGCCACCGCTCATCGTCCCCACGATGGTGACCAACCTCATCCTCGCGATTCTGATGCTCGCGTTTGCCGCCTACGCCGCGAAGCTCGCCTACGACCGCAAGCCGGTGCCGATGTGGGGCATTGGCGTATTCGCCGGACTCTGGGTGATTTCGCTCATTATCTGGGTCGGTGCCGGCGCGAACGTCCCGTTCGTGTGGCTCCTGACCGGAACCCTCGCGATATCGACTCCACTCGTCTTCGGTTCAATGGCGGGCCTCGTGTCGGAGCGCGCCGGTGTGGTCAATATCGCGATCGAAGGTCAGCTACTTGCCGGTGCGTTCGCGGGCGCGCTTGTCGCATCCATGACCGGTAGCTGGATTGCGGGAATTCTCGCGGCACTGATCGCCGGGGTGATCGTATCGCTCGTGCTGGCACTGTTTTCGATTACCTATTGGGTCGAGCAGGTCGTGGTCGGTGTGGTCATCAACATGATCGTGATCGGCTTGACGAACTACCTCTATTCGGGGCTCATGTACGGGAACCCCGACCTCTATAACAGCCCCGCAACCTACCCAACCTGGCGCATCCCGGTGCTCTCGGAGATTCCGGTAATCGGACCGGTGCTCTTCTCGCACTCGATCATCACCTACCTGATGTTCATCCTCGTGCCGCTCATGACCTGGGCGCTGTTTAACTCCAAATGGGGGCTGCGGATGCGGTCGGTCGGCGAGCACCCCAAGGCTGCCGACACCCTGGGCATCAATGTCACCGGCACCCGCTGGTTCAATGTGCTGCTCTCGGGCGCGATTGCCGGTGTCGGCGGATCCTTCTACACGCTCGGTTCGGTGGGCGCCTTCAACCAGGAAGTCACGAGTGGCCAGGGGTATATTGCGCTCGCGGCCTTGATCTTCGGCCGCTGGCACCCCGTCTACGCGACCGCCGCCGCACTGCTGTTCGGCTTCGCATCCAACTTCCGAACCCTCGCCACCCAGGTCGGCGCGAACGTGCCTTCCGAACTGCTCTCAATGGTTCCCTATATCGTGACGGTATTCGCCGTGATCGGGTTCGTTGGACAGTCCAAGGCTCCCGCAGCCAGCGGTACGCCGTACGTGAAGTAGTGGGATGCGTGGGCCGTCATCGGCCGAAAGGGAATAGCTGATGGATGAGAACGAGTGGGATGCGCTGCGCGGCGCCGCGCGTGCGGTGATGCAGCAGGCCTATGTGCCGTATTCGAACTATCCGGTCGGTGCCGCCGCGCTCGTGGATGACGGCCGAATCGTAACCGGATGCAATGTCGAAAACGCTTCCTACGGCGTGGGCCTGTGTGCCGAGTGCGGTCTCGTCTCGGAACTCGCGCGCGGCGGCGGGGGACGCATTGTGGCGTTCACCTGCTGCGACGGACTCGGCGAGGTGCTCATGCCCTGTGGGCGCTGCCGACAACTGCTCAACGAGTTCCGTACCGAAGACATGCTGATCGACACCCCGGAGGGCATCTTGCCCTTCGAAGCGATCCTCCCGCAGTCCTTCGGCCCGGCGCACCTTGGCAGATAGCCGCAGCGTCGCGAGCCATCCCAACATCCACTGCCAGACATCCAGGAGTGAGCATTGATCGAACCCTATGCCGCAGTTGACCTCATCCGACAGAAACGAGACGGTGGCAGCCTCGCCACCGAAGCCATTGACTGGCTCATTTCGCGCTACACGAGTGGTTATGTCGGTGATGAGCAGATGGCGGCCATGGCGATGGCGATCTTCCTCAATGGCATGGATCGGCGCGAAATCCTCGACCTCACCACCGCAATGATCAACTCTGGTGAGCGCCTCGACTACTCGCAGCTCGGTCGTCCCACCGCCGACAAGCACTCCACCGGTGGTGTCGGCGACAAGATCACGTTGCCGCTCATGCCGCTGGTCGCCTCCTTCGGGGTCGCGGTGCCGCAGCTCTCCGGCCGCGGGCTCGGGCACACCGGTGGCACCCTCGACAAACTCGAATCCATCCCGGGCTGGCGCGCGGACCTCGGCAACGAGGAAATGTACCGTCAGCTCCAAGAGCTCGGCGGCGTCATTTGTGCGGCGGGCGCCGAACTCGCGCCAGCCGATAAGAAGCTCTATGCCCTGCGTGATATTACCGGGACGGTCGAGGCGATCCCGCTCATCGCATCCTCGATCATGTCGAAAAAGATCGCCGAGGGCACCGGGGCGCTCGTGCTGGATGTGAAATACGGCTCGGGTGCGTTCATGCGCGATCTCGAGAAGGCTCGTGAGCTGGCCAATACGATGGTCGCGCTCGGGAGCGACGCCGGACTCAATATTTCGGCGCTGCTCACGAATATGAATGTGCCGCTGGGCCTGACGATCGGCAACGCGAACGAGGTGCGTGAGTCCGTCGAGGTGCTCGCGGGCGGCGGACCGGCCGACGTGGTCGAACTCACCTGCGAGCTGGCGCGGGAGATGCTCGCGCTCGCGGGCCAGCCCGACGTCGATGTCGAGGCACACCTCAAAGGCGGCCAGGCGATGGATGTGTGGCGCGCGACTGTCGTGGCCCAGGGCGGCGACCCGGATGCGAAACTACCAGTCGCCCCCGAATCGCACGAGGTGCGGGCGGATCGTGACGGCGTGCTCGTCTCGCAGGATGCGTACCAGTTCGGCGTGGCAGCGTGGCGGCTCGGCGCGGGTCGTGCGCGAAAGCAGGACCCGGTTGTTCACTCGGCGGGAATTGATCTCGCGGTGAAGCCGGGCGCCACAATCAAGGCGGGTGACCTACTGTGGACACTGCACGCGGAGGATGCTTCGAGATTTGCGGGGGCGCTCGAGTCGCTATCCGGCGCATGGGAGATCGCGGATCCGGGTACTGTGTTCGAGGGAGCACCCTTGATCGCAGAACGGATCACCGCAAAGTAGCGGGAAATTCATCTGCGCACCCCAATAGCAGGTGAGCGTTCAACCCGGCACAGCGCTCGGTGGGTAGATTCCGGGTACGCTGATCAGCGGAAACATCGTCAACTTGGTTCAACGGAGAGAGTGAAAGTTCGCAATGAGTGAGGAAGACTTCATCCTGCCCAATGGCGCGGATGCGCGTACCCTCCCCAAGATCCTGCTCCACGACCACCTGGACGGTGGACTGCGGCCGAGCACGATCGTGGAACTCGCGGCAGAGATTGAGTTCGAACTTCCCGAAAGCGATCCCGAACTCCTCGCGAACTGGTTTCACGAGGCCGCCGATTCCGGTTCACTGACCTCCTATTTGTCCACGTTTGCCATCACCGTTGGCGTGATGCAGACCGCCCAGGCGCTGCGTCGCGTCGCTCGTGAAGCGGTGGTGGACCTTGCCGCAGACGGTGTGATTTACGCAGAACTTCGCTGGGCCCCCGAGCAGCACCTGGGCCGCGGCCTCAGCATCGCCGAGGCGGTCAGCGCGGTGGAAGACGGCATCGCACAGGGGATTGCGGACGTGGAGGCCCGCGGCGGTTGGATTCGCGTGCAGCAACTGCTGTGCGCGATGCGGCAGGGGAACCGCTCGGAAGAGATCGCCAACGCCGTCGCCGAACACCACGAGTCGCACGCCCGCCCCGGAGGCGTGTGTGGCTTTGACCTCGCCGGCCCCGAGGAAGGATTTCCCGCATCCGACCACCAGGATGCCTTCGACCTGTTGGCGGAGGAATTCATCCCTGTCACGGTGCACGCTGGTGAAGCGGACGGCCTCGATTCGATCGAGTCGGCAGTCCTCGACGCCCGTGCGCTGCGAATCGGTCACGGGGCACGCATCGCCGACGATATCGACCTGCACGATGAGGATGCGGAGGGTACCTTCGCGCACATAGGGAGCCTTGCCGAGTGGGTCAAGAACCGCCGCATTGCGCTCGAGCTGGCTCCCACATCCAATCTGCAGACCGGCCTCGCGCCCTCTCTCGCGGCACATCCCTTTAATTTGCTGTACGAACTCGGCTTTACTGTCACCGTCAACACCGATAATCGTCTTATGAGCGCAACCACGGCATCCCTCGAATTGGCACGACTCGCGAACGAATTCAACTACGAACTCGACGACCTCGAGCAATTTCAGTATGCCGCGGCTGAGGCGGCGTTCTTGCCTTCGGATGACCGAGACCGACTCAGCGACATGATCGCTGCGGGATTTGACGAGGGACGATAGTGAACGGAACACAAATCGAACTGCGATTCGACACCTCGATGGTGCAGCGTGGCGCGGTCGTGAGTGACTGGCGGGAAGCGGTCAAGCTCGCTGGCGGACTGCTGGCGGATGCGGGCTGCGTGCGCCCCGGATACACGAAGAAACTCGTGGACATCATTGAGAAATTTGGTCCGTATACGGTGATCGCCCCGGGGCTCGCGCTCGTGCACGCGCAGCCGAGCGCCGATTCGCTGCATCGGGGACTCGCGGCCGTGACCATCCCCGACGGCGTCAATTTCGGGCACGCCCACTACGACCCGGTGGGGCTCGTGGTGGCGATCAGCACGACGAATCACGCGCAGCACCTCGATGTGGTTGCGGGCATCGCAAACGGCCTCGACGGAGACAACAGCCTCGTGACGAAGGCGGTGCGGGCGGCATCGGATGAGGAACTCTTCGACCTGATTCGCACACACTTGCCCGCGCTGCGGTTTGGGCATTAGCGGCCGGGCATGAGCCGCCGTCGAGGACCTCGCTGACGGTCGCATCGCTCGTGCACGCGGCCGCGGGCATTACTCCAGCGGCGTGAGCATAGAGCGCATCGCGGTGGCCGCGGCATCCGCCCGGCTCGAGGCTGAAGCCTTGCGTTCGGCGACGCTGCCATCGCTACTATTCGCATCCACATAGACCTTGATCTTGGGCTCGGTACCCGAAGGGCGAATCATGATGCGAGTTTCGTCCGCGAGCTCGAGCTCGATGATATTGGCCGGTTCCGGATCCGTTTCGAGGTCGTGTACGCGGGCGACCTTGACCTCGCCCACCTTCGTGGGGAACTTATTGCGCAGGCTCGCCATCACCTCGGGGAGCGCTTGCGGCGACTCGTAGCGAAGCGCCACCTGACGCGATTCGAAGGCCCCGAACTCGGTCGTGAACTCATCGTCGAGGTCGGCCAGTGTGCGGCCGGCCGCCGCTTCTGCCATGGCGAGTTCGAGAATCGCGAGGGCTGCGGAAATGCCGTCTTTATCGCGCACCGTTTCCGGGTTCACGAGGTAACCGAGCGCCTCCTCGTAGCCGTAAATAATGCCGGGGGCGCGGGAAATCCACTTGAAGCCGGTTTGGGTTTGCGCGTAGTCGAGGCCGAACCGGGCCGCGATCTTGGAGAGCGCGGGCGAGGAGACGAGAGAAGTGGCGAGCGTGCCGCGGGTGCGGTCCGGATCGCTGAGCCCGGTGCCATCCTGAGATGCGGACGCCGCGGCCTTTGCTGCGCGCCAGCCGAGCATCCTGCCAATCTCATTGCCACCGAAGAGCCGCCAACCCTCGGCCGTGCGCACCGCGACCGCGAGCCGGTCGGCGTCGGGGTCGTGCGCGAGGATCAGCTCGGTCTTTGCGGCATCCCCGGTCGCATAGGCGCGATCGAGTGCGCCGGGCTCCTCGGGATTCGGGAAGGACACCGTCGGGAAATCACCGTCCGGATCGGCCTGCTCAGCCACGATCTCGGGACGCGGAATTCCGGCGGCATCGAGCACCGCCCAAAACGTATCGCGGCCCACCCCGTGCAGCGGCGTATATGCGACGTTGAGCGGCACCACGGATGCGTTGAACACCTTCGCGGTCTCGCGCACGTAAGTGTCCACAAGCGATTCGGGCGCGATCGCGTAGTCCTGCGCGCGCGGGAGATCGGGTATCTGCATGCGTGTCGCGACGTGTTCAATCGCCGCGGCAATCTCCTTGTCGGCCGGTGGCACGATCTGCGAGCCCTGATCCTCGCCGCCGAGATACACCTTGTAGCCGTTATCCCACTTCGGGTTGTGCGAAGCAGTCACCATCACGCCCGCTGAAGCCTCGAGGTGTCGCACCGCGAATGCGAGTACCGGGGTTGGCAGCGCTCGCGGTAAGAGCGTCGCTTGCACTCCGGCCGCGGTCATCAGCTCGGCGGTATCGCGAGCGTACACATCCGAATTGTGGCGCGCGTCATAGCCGATCACGACCGTGGGCGATTCGCCGTGGGCGAGCAGGTAGTCCGCGAGACCGCGAGCCGCCTGCGCGACCGTGACCCGATTCATCCGATTCGGGCCCGCCGCTTGCCGACCGCGTAGGCCAGCGGTGCCGAAGGAAAGCCGGGAAGAAAACCGGTCATTCAATTCCCGCCAGGCTTCGGCGCGAGGCGACTCATCGGCATCCTTAAGCTGCTGGCCGGGCTGGTTCACCTCGCCTGCCGTCGCGAGCAGCGACTCGAGTTCGGCGCGGGTTGCCGGGTCTGGGTCCTGTGCGAGCCATCGCTGGGCTGCCGAGCGGATAGCGACCTGCGATTCGCGGATGAGCGGTAGCGGGGTCATGCAATCTCCTTGACGATGCGGGCAAGGAGGTCGGCGAGACGCGTCTGTGCGTCACGGCCAGCGGCAATGACTTCCTCATGGTTCAGGGGTGTGGGCGAGATGCCCGCGGCGGGGTTCGTGATGAGTGAGAGCCCGAGGATTTCCATGCCCGCTTCGCGCGCGGCGATTGCCTCAAGCGCGGTGGACATCCCGACGATGTCGCCACCAATGATTCCGGCCATCTTCACTTCGGCGGGCGTCTCGTAGTGGGGGCCGCGGAACTGCACGTATACGCCCTCGTCGAGCGATTCGAGGCCTTTCACCGCGTCGCGAAGCCGGGGGGAGTAGAGGTCGGTGAGGTCCACGAAGGTGGCGCCCTCGAGTGGGGATGCGGCGGTGAGATTGATGTGGTCGCGAATCAGCACCGGGGTGCCGGGCGCCCAGTCGGGGTTGAGCCCGCCCGCGCCGTTGGTGAGGATCATGATTTTCGCGCCCGCTGCGGCAGCTGTGCGAACCGAATGCACCACCCGGCGAACGCCGTGGCCCTCGTAGAAGTGTGTCCGCGAGCCGATAATGAGGGCGTGCGCTCCGGACTCGAGGCGAATCGATCGAATCATTCCGGTGTGTCCCGCCAACGCGGGCTTTGAGAACCCCGGAACCACCGAAGCTGGGAACTCCGAAACGAGCTCGCCGATCGACTCGGCTGCCTGACCCCATCCTGAGCCAAGCGTGAGCGCAATATCGTGACTCGAGACGCCAGTGCGCTCCGCAATGACGCTCGCCGCCTCCTCGGCAATGACCCGCGGATCTGAACCAGGGACGTCGAGTGGGTGCACGGAATCTGTCGGGTGCGTAAGAGACATATGGACAGAGTAGGGGAGTGTCCCTTATAGGTGGCAAGATTGAGGGCATGGCTGCACAAATCACGGACAAACATCGCATCGTCGTCATCGGCGGCGGACCCGGCGGATATGAGTCCGCAATCGCAGGCGCCCAGCTCGGCGCCGACGTGACCCTTATCGAACGCACGGGAGTCGGCGGTTCCGCGGTGCTCACGGACGTGGTGCCCTCGAAGGCACTGATCGCCTCGGCTGAGGCCGCTGTGTCCATTCAAGACGCGGATGAGCTCGGCATCCAGTTCTTCGTGCGCGATGACAAAGAAAACGCCCGCCGTCCCGAGGTCGCCGTGAACCTCGGCAAGCTCAACCAGCGGCTGCTGCGGATGGCGCAGAACCAGTCGGACGACATTCGTCGCCAGTTGAAGGATGCCGGTGTGCGGATCATCGAGGGGCACGGTCGCATCGTGGCCGATGGGGAAGTTTCGGTTACCGCGGGCACGGCCGGCGAAGAGTTTGATCACGTGGAATACGACACGCTCGTGGTTTCGGTGGGTGCGAGCCCCCGCGAACTTGACAGTGCAAAGCCGGATGGGGAGCGCATCCTCACCTGGAAGCAGCTCTATGACCTCGAGACGCTGCCCGAGCACCTGATCGTGGTCGGTTCCGGTGTGACCGGTGCGGAGTTCGCATCGGCATATAAGTCACTCGGCGCCGAGGTGTCGCTAGTCTCTTCGCGTGACCGCGTGCTGCCGGGCGAAGACACCGACGCCGCCGACGTGATCGAAGAGGTGTTTACCCGCAACGGCATGAATGTGCTTTCGAAGACTCGCGCCGAGTCCGTCGTGCGCGACGGGGATGAAGTGGTCGCGACGCTCTCCGACGGCACCGAAGTGCGTGGCTCGCACTGCCTGATGGCCGTCGGTTCGATCCCGAACACTGCCGATCTCGGGCTCGAGACCATCGGGGTCAAGACCACCGATTCGGGGCACATCGTGGTCAACCGAGTTGCTCGAACCTCGATTCCGAACGTCTATGCCGCGGGTGACTGCAGCGACTTCTTCCCGCTTGCCTCCGTCGCGTCCACGCAGGGACGCACCGCCGTATTCCACGCGCTTGGCGACCAGGTGCATCCGATCAGCCGCCGCAACGTGGCCTCGAATGTCTTCACCTACCCGGAAATCGCGACCGTGGGTTGGCAAGAAAAGGACGTGAAGGAACAGCTTCGCAGCGGCCGCGTGTACAAGCTCGACCTCGCCGGCAACCCTCGCGCGAAAATGCAGGGCTTCCGTGATGGATTCGTGAAGCTCATTGCGGGCAATAACCTCGGCACCATCATCGGCGGCGTGATCGTGGCGCCGCGTGCGTCGGAGTTGCTGCTCGCGCTGTCCATTGCGATCGAGCAGCGGCTGACCGTCGACGAGGTTGCCGAATCCTGGGCAGTGTACCCGTCTTTGTCGGGCTCGATCGTGGATGCGGCCCGCGCGATGCACCGGCCGACGGATTAGTTGCCGCGTCGGTGCGGTGCGTCGCGGCGTCACTTTGCGCTTGCGTGCGTTGCGTGCGTCGCGTGCACGTGCGTCGCGCGCGTCGCGTCGCGTAATCATTGCACCTAGCGCTCATCATGGGTCGTACTTCACCCATGATGAGCGCCAGCTGCCCGACCTACGTTTTGCATGTCGTTGGCAGCAAAGCGTGCTGCCGTAATCATGGTTGGTAGCGGTCACCATGGTGGAAGTACGAACCATGATGACCGCTTGCTGCCCGACCTACAGATGGCGTGGCGGCTCGAGCACGGCGCGGTGCCGGGAGCACGTCGTGGCGACCGGAGTCTGGGGTCGTGCCGTAATCATGGTTGGTAGCGGTCATCATGGTTCAAGTACGAACCATGATGACCGCTGGCAGCCCGGTTTACACGGCACACAGGCACCACGGGCACGTATTGCGATGCGATGGCGCACACTCGGTGCGCAACTCTGGCGTATCGTTGGGCACACTAAATGCGCACCGCTGCCATATCCGGGTCCCATTCGAAGTGACTGCGCCAGTCTTTTGCTGAGCCCTGCTTCACCGGGAGCATGTCGTAACGTCCCAGCGGCGCCGGTAACTGTCGCGCCCGATCTTCCGCATTGCGCCACCGTTGAATGAACAACTCTGGTTGACGGAGCAATTGCCAGTCCCAGCGGAACAGCTCGTAGTTTGCATCGCGGAGTCCGTTTTCGCGTCGCTTTTCATCCATGACGACATCCGCCGCAGTCTTGGTGGCGGACGTTAGCGCCCCATACTTGATCCTTCCATCGAACTCGCCCAGCAAGCCATCGGGAGTTCCGAAGTCAGGCCGCCCAAGAAATCGGTTGTTGGACAGCAACAGGACCGACGGCTGAAGTAGCGGCAAGTCCATCCCGGCAGAAATCAGCAGACACCTACTCCAGGATTCGGCGAAACTCTCGCTGCGATCGGAAGCATGCGCTACGAGCCAACGCAGTTTTCTTCCGTTTCGTCGCGGCGACTGCAACGGTGCCAAATCGATCCCTCGGCTGCGTGCGGTGTCCGCAATCGCAAGAAGCTCATATAGTTCGAGAACCCCGGCGAGGTCCTGGATTGTTCGCAAAACCGACGTGCAGCGGATGCCGGAGACCTCGACGATGTCTTCATCAGATAGTTCGGCCTGATGCGAGATGATCCACTCGGTTGCGCGAGATTTCGCAGACCTCGTCACATGCACTCGGTCGGGCACCATCCGATAGCTGATCGGCAGGTCATGCAATATCGCGGCGCTCAAACCACTCACCACTGCTGCCGAAGTAGACATCGAAACCGCGATGACTTTTGCCGCATGCAGAATGATCGAATCAAGATCACCAATTTTGTCATTGTGGATCTGAAGGTATGCACCGCGGTAGATTCTCGCCCAGTTATTGCGGGCTGCCAATTGGTGGAGCGGAACTGTGGGTACTGACGCTGACTCAAACTGCCTTGCGAACAAGATCTGCATGGCGACAGTCAACGGGATTTCGACAGTTCGCGCTTAGAAGGACGCTCGACCTGTGGATGCGCAGGCTCACGAACGCAATTGTGGACAACTCGCATCCGCCGCGCGGAATCGGGGTAGGTCGTGGCATCGGGCGCATCGCCGCGGCGTCGGGTGCATGTCGCGGACTCGTAATCATGGTTGGTAGCGCTCAGCATGGTTGAAGTACGAACCATGAAGAGCGCTGGGTGCCCGGGTTACGTGCGGCGTGGCGGCCGCTGCATGGCGATGTCGGATGCGCTGCATGGCGAGATCGGATGCGTTGCAGGGCATCGTGAGCATGGTTGGTAGCGCTCAGCATGGTTGAAGTACGAACCATGAAGAGCGCTGGGTGCCCGGGTTACGCAGCGTGTGGCGGGTGCCGACGGCGCGCGGCAACGAGCGCGACGTGGTGGATGCGCGCCACGCGGCGGACAGGTGCGTGGACACCGGCGCCCGAGGCCGCCGTCGCGCCCCGAGCCTACTCCGCGTCGACGATTTCGAGCAGCTGGGTGCCTGCGGAGACGGTTTCGCCGGGGGTGCCGGTCAGACCGCGAATCAGGCCATCGCGGTGCGCGGCAAGGGGCTGTTCCATCTTCATCGCTTCAAGGACACACACGAGGTCGCCCTTCACCACGGCCTGGCCTTCTTCCACCGCAAACTTCACGATGGTCGCCTGCATCGGCGACTTCACGCTGTTGCCGGATGTCGTGGCAACAGCCCCGCGGGTGCGGCGGCGGGGTGCGTGGCCAGCCATGTTGCGGCCAACGCCGCCGTGCTCGAGGCCAGCAGAGATCACGAGCTGCTCGGGGAGCGACACCTCGATGCGCTTGTCATTCACCTCGACAACCACTTCGCGGCGCGAAGCCGGTCCGTCAGCCAGCTCCGCCTCGCCTGTCCAGGGTTCGATGGTGTTCTCGTAGTCGGTTTCAATCCAGCGGGTGAAGACCCCGAAGTTGCCGTCCGCAGCAGTGAACGCGGGCTGATTCACGACATCGCGGTGGAACGGAACCACGGTCGGCATCCCGACAACTTCGAATTCCTCGAGTGCTCGGCGCGAACGCTCGAGCGCTTCTTCACGGGTCGCCCCGGTGACGATGAGTTTCGCGAGCATGGAGTCGAAGGCGCCCGACACGGTGTCGCCCTGGCGGACGCCGGTGTCGATGCGTACGCCGGGGCCGGTGGGAGTCTCGAACGTCGTAATCTTGCCGGGTGCGGGGAGGAATCCGCGGCCCGGGTCCTCACCGTTGATGCGGAATTCAAAGGAATGTCCCTCGGCGACCGGGTCCTCATAGCCGAGTTCGGCGCCCTCTGCGATCCGGAACTGTTCGCGCACGAGATCAATGCCGGTGATCTGCTCCGAGACCGGATGCTCGACCTGCAGCCGCGTATTCACCTCGAGGAAGGCTACGGTGCCGTCGGCAGCGATCAAAAACTCGCAGGTGCCAGCGCCGACGTAGCCAACGTGCTTCAGGATGGCTTTGGATGCGCGATACATCTCCTCGACCTGAGCATCCGTGAGGAACGGTGCCGGCGCCTCTTCCACGAGCTTCTGATTGCGGCGCTGCAGGGAACAGTCTCGGGTGGAGACGACGACGACATTGCCATGCGCATCCGCGAGGCACTGCGTTTCAACGTGGCGTGGGCGATCGAGGAACTTCTCCACGAAGCATTCGCCGCGACCGAAGGCGGTGACCGCTTCTCGGGTAGCCGACTCGAACGCATCCGCGACTTCGCCTTCTTCGCGGACGACCTTGAGGCCGCGACCGCCACCGCCGTAGGCCGCCTTGATCGCAACCGGGAAGCCGTGCTCGGCGGTGAACGCGAGCACCTCGTCGGCACCGGATACGGGCTCCAGGGTTCCGGGGGCGAGGGGCGCGCCGACCTGTTCGGCGACGTGACGGGCGGTTACCTTGTCACCGAGCGCGTCAATAGCCTCGGGCGACGGACCGATCCAGATGAGCCCCGCATCGTGCACCGCGCGAGCGAAGTCCGAGTTTTCGGCGAGGAAGCCGTAGCCGGGATGCACCGCGTTCGCCCCGGAGCGGCGCGCAACGGAGAGCAGTTTCTCAATGACGAGATAGGTTTCGGCGCTCGTCGTGCCGCGCAGTGCGTAAGCCTCATCGGCGAGCCTCACGTGGGGAGCGTCACGGTCCTGGTCTGCGCACACAGCGACGGATGCGATTCCCGAGTCGCGAGCTGCGCGGATAATGCGGACGGCGATTTCGCCACGGTTGGCGATGAGGAGCTTTTCAATGCGAGGCATAATTCCCTAGCCTAGGGCGAATCGGGCGGATGGGCTTGGCGCAACTCCACAGTCTTAGGGGAGATATGACTGTGGAATCCTCCAGCAGCATTCGCTTGTGGGGCGGGCACAAGGAGTTTCCCGGCGCGATTGGTTTTCACATACAGTCCAAGATTATTTTGCTGATGCGCCATTGTCCGAGTTCTGTCAAGATTGACTGTTGCTCAAAAATGGGCACCGGGAGCAGCAAGACTCAGAAGGACTTCGCTCATGCTTTGGAAATTACTCGTGCAATACCTTCGCCCGAGTTGGCCTTACGTCGTCGGAGTCCTGGTGTTCCAGCTACTCCAGGCACTCGGGGCACTCTATCTGCCGACGCTCAACGCCGACATCATTAATAACGGTGTCGCGGTTGGCGATATCGGCTATATCTGGCGTGTCGGTTCGTACATGCTCCTCGTCGCGCTGCTGCAGGTACTCGCGAACATCATCGCAATCTGGTGCGGTGCGCGGGCGTCGATGCGTGCCGGCCAGCTCATCCGTCGCGATGTGTACGACCGTGTCGGCTCGTTCTCAGAACGCGAAGTGAGCCAGTTCGGTGCGGGCTCGCTCATCACCCGCAACACCAACGACGTGCAACAAGTGCAGATGCTCATTTTTATGACCTGCACGATGATGGTTTCCGCGCCGATGCTCGCGATCGGCGGCGTCTTTATGGCGCTGCGCGAGGACATCGGGCTCAGCTGGATCATCGCCGTTGCCGCGCCCCTGCTGCTGCTCTTTGTCGGGTTTATTGTCTGGCGGATGGTGCCGCTGTTCAGTCGCTACCAAGAGCGGCTCGACAATATCAACCGGGTGCTGCGTGAACAGCTCTCGGGTATCCGCGTCGTGCGGGCCTTCGTGCGCGAAGACATTGAGCGCGAGCGTTTCAAAGACGCGAACGAACGCATCATGGACACGGGCCGCAGGGTCGGTAACCTCTTCGTCGTCGTCTTCCCCGGCGCATCCATCGTGATGAATATCGCGATTGTTGCCGTGATTTGGTTCGGCGGCATCCAGGTTGATCAGGGCGAGGTGCAGATCGGCTCGCTCTTCGCCTATATCGCCTACGTCATGCAGATTCTGATGGGCGTGATCATGGTGAGCTTCCTCACGATGATGATTCCGCGCGCGGCCGTGTGTGCGACGCGAATCGGCGAGGTGCTCGACACCGAGAGCTCGCTCGTGATCGCCGACCGCGTGGTGTGCGACCAGCTCGCACCGGGGCTCGTGGAGTTCGACAATGTCGGCTTCGCCTATCCGGGAGCCGAACAGCCGGTGCTGCAGGACATCTCTTTTCGTGCGGAACCGGGGCAGACCGTCGCGATTATTGGATCAACCGGCGCCGGTAAATCGACGCTGGTGAATCTGGTGCCGCGGCTCTTCGACACCACCACCGGCGAGGTTCGGGTCGGCGGGGTTCCGGTACAGGATGCGGACCCCAACGTGTTGTGGGGATCAATCGGCTTGGTACCACAGCGGCCATTCCTCTTTTCCGGCACCGTCGCATCCAATCTCGAATTTGGTCGCGAGGGTGCTACCGAAGCGGAAATGTGGCGCGCACTCGAGATCGCCCAGGCCGCGGACTTCGTTCGAGAAATGCCGGGACAGCTGGATGCGAAGATCGCGCAGGGCGGTACCAACGTATCGGGTGGGCAGCGGCAACGGCTTTCGATTGCGCGAGCGATCATTCACGAACCCGAGTTGCTCGTCTTCGACGACTCCTTCTCAGCGCTCGACCTCACCACCGACGCGCGGCTGCGTGCCGCGCTTTGGCGCGAACTGCGCGAGGTCACGAAACTCGTGGTCGCGCAGCGCGTGTCCACCATCATCGACGCCGACCGGATTGTGGTGCTCGATAACGGCCGCATCGTCGGCACCGGAACGCACGACGAACTCGTGGACACGAACCAGACCTATCAAGAGATCGTGTCCTCACAGCTTTCCGCGGAGGCACAGTCATGAGTGAATTGAAGAATCAGCAAGTCGATAACGCCGCCGAGTCTGAGGATGAATTCGACGAGCAGGCGATCGCCGCGGCAGCCGCAATGGGCGCGGAGGGCGCCGATACGCGCCCGGCAGAGCATTTCTGGCCGAGCTTCAAGCGACTACTTGGGCTGCTGAAGCCCTGGGCGTGGGTGTTTGGGGCGGCCTCGCTCCTCGGTGTGTTCTGGGTGATTCTCACGGTGACCGCGCCGAAGATCCTCGGTGAAGCCACGAACATCATCTTCGAGGGTGTGATTTCCTCGCAGATGCCGGTGGGTACCACGCAGCAAGAAGTCGCTGACACCCTCCGTGCAAGCGGCGAGGAAGAATTCGCGAGCATGGTCGAGGCCATGGTCGGCTTCGTTCCCGGCGAGGGAGTGGATTTCTACCGACTCTCGCAGACGCTGCTCTGGGTGCTCGGAATCTATGCCCTGGCGAACATCCTCGACTGGGCTTCGGGGTACCTTCTTAACGGTGTTGTCGTGAAGGCAATGTACGGCCTGCGTCGCAGCGTGGAGGAGAAGATTCACCGCCTGCCGCTGAGCTACTTCGACCGGGTTCGCCGCGGTGAGCTCCTTAGCCGCGTCACCAACGACGTGGACAACATCACCAACGCACTGCAGCAATCCCTGATCTACGCACTCACCTCGATCCTGACGGTGATCGGCGTGCTCGTGATGATGTTCTCGATCTCCTGGCAGCTCGCACTCGTCGCACTCGTGGTGCTCCCCATTACCGGTGGAATTTTTGCCGTCATTGGGCCGCGCTCCCAGCGCAGCTTCGCGAAGCAGTGGCGGAGCACCGGCAAACTCAATAGCCGCGTTGAAGAGTCCTTCGCAGGTCACGCACTCGTACGGGTATACGGTCGCGAAGAGGACATGCGCAAGCAGTTTGCCGCCGAAAACGAAGACCTCTTCGAAGCATCCTTCAAGGCGCAGTTCCTCTCGGGCATGATGATGCCGCTGATGATGTTCGCCGGCAACCTCTCCTACGTGGGCATTGCCGTGCTTGGCGGGCTGCAGGTTGCGAGCGGGCAGCTGCGACTTGGCGATATTCAGGCGTTCATTCAGTATTCGCAGCAGTTCACGCAGCCGCTCGCGCAGCTTGGCGGGATGGCGACGACCGTGCAGTCGGCCACCGCTTCGGCAGAACGCGTCTTCGAGCTTCTGGATGCGGAAGAAGAAGATCCGGATGCGGCTGACGCGCCGGCACTAGAGCCTGGTCCCGGCCGGATCGAGTTCAAGGACGTGCAGTTCTCTTACGACCCGGAGCGCGAACTCATTCGCGATCTGACGTTCTCGGTGGAGCCGGGACAGACCGTGGCGATTGTTGGTCCTACGGGTGCGGGGAAGACCACGCTCGTGAACCTGATTATGCGGTTCTACGAACTCAATGGCGGCTCGATCGAGCTGGATGGTCAGGTCACCGGCGATCTTCGCCGTCACGACGTGCGTGCTCGCACCGGCATGGTGCTGCAGGATCCGTGGCTTTTCCAGGGTTCGATTCTCGAGAACATCCGCTACGGGCGCCAGGACGCGTCGGATGCAGAGGTCATCGCCGCCGCAGAAGCGACCTTCGTCGACCGCTTCGCGCGCGCGTTACCGGATGGCTACGAGACCGTCCTCGATGAGGAAGCGTCGAACGTGTCTGCGGGCGAGAAACAGCTCATTACGATTGCGCGCGCCTTTGTCGCGGACCCTGCCGTGCTCATCCTGGATGAGGCCACGAGCTCGGTGGATACCCGCACCGAACTGCTGCTCCAGCACGCGATGAACGCACTGCGTGAGGGCCGCACGAGCTTCGTGATCGCGCACCGTCTGTCGACGATCCGCGATGCCGACCTCATCCTCGTGATGGAAAACGGTCGCATTGTCGAAAAGGGCAATCACGACTCGCTGCTCGCCGCGGAAGGTGCGTACTGGCGCCTGTACCAGTCGCAGTTCTCGGGTGCGGCGGTTGATCTGGATGCGGAGGAAGAGGCACTGACGGGCTCGGTTCCGGTGGCAGCGGGATCGGGTTCGGTTGCGACTGGATCTGTATCGACGGGTGCCGCGTCGACGGGACCGGTACCGACTGTGCCGGGCGCTAATCCACCGACGACTGGTCCGATTCCGACCACCGATTCCAAATGAGATGGACAGGAAACCGAGCCGGCCGTGACGCAAATCGCGGTCGGCTCGGCTGGCCGGGTGTCCTGGCATTGCTGGCCATCCCGGTGCCGGCGATCGCGTGTTGGAGCATCGTGTTCGTAGGCACACCCTCGGCCGAGGAACCCGCGAGTCCGCAACTGCGGGTCATCATGCTCGGCCTCGCGCTGCTGCTGACTGCGGTTTGGTTGCTGTTGCTTACGCCCGTGTTCCCTGAGCGCGTCACGCGGTTGCTCACGCTGCCGAGTCTTGTCATGCTCTTCGGCGGGTTCGCGCTGATAGGTGTCGGTTTTCTCTGGATGGCTGTTGAGCGACTCGTCACCGCTGAGGGGGATGCAGGCGAGAACGTCATGTTCATCGTTTTCGGGATCCTGATTATGGCGATACCGCTCTTGTTCCTGTTTCGTAGGCGCATCCCCGGCACTGACGCTTATCGGGGCGGGCGGAGCCGTGATCAGCCGAGGTGACGCGGCTGGGTGCCGGCTCTGACGGGGCCTGGCACTGACGGGACGCTGGTGCTGACGGGACGCCAGCTCCGGTGGGACGCCGGAAGCCATGACGTACGCCGCCGTTACGCGGAGCCCTGCTCTCACCCGGGCACCTAGCGCTCATCATGGTCCGTACTTCAACCATGATCAGCGCTACCAACCATGCTTACGTAGGCCGTGCCTTGCGTGCGCCGCCAAACCACGCCACGACACCGACGGTGCGGTTGCGCCGCCGTCACGCGGAGCTCGGCTCTTACCCGGGCACCTAGCGCTCATCATGGTTCGTACTTCAACCATGATCAGCGCTACCAACCATGCTTACGTAGGTCGTGCCTTGCGTGCGCCGCCAAACCACGCCACTACACCGACGGTGCGGTTGCGCCGCAGAGCGCCACCGGCATCTCAGGATGCGGCGCCCGGCCGGTTCCACAGGCTCGGCCACTCGTAGCCGAGCTGTTTGGTGAGGTTTCGGACCACCGGCAAGGAAATGCCGATCACGGTCGAAGGGTCGCCCGAGATTCGCTCGATGAAGGCGCCACCGAGAGAGTCGATGGTGAAGGCACCGGCCACCCACAGGGGTTCTTGCGAGGCAATATACGCCTCAATCTCTTCGTCGCTGAGGTCACCAACGAAGGTCACTTCTGCGGACTTGACGGCGCCGACGCCTTCGCTGACTGCGCCGGGCGTGCCATTTGCGGTGGCACCAGTCGACCCTGCCGTGCGGTCAACGAGCCAGTGCCCCGACCAGAGCGTCCCGGTGCGGCCGCGCTGCATTTCCCAGCGTTCCCGGGCAACTTCGGCGGATCCGGGTTTGCCGTAGATTTTGCCATCCACCTCGAACATCGAGTCGCCGCCGAGTACGAGACCGTCGTGCGCATCCCGCTCTTCGCCGTCGGCCACGGCGAGTGCCTTCGCGCGCGCAAGCGTCAGGACCGTCTCGGCGGGCGTGAGCGGACCATTCGAGGCGAGCACCGCATCCTCATCGACCGCTGAAGGTCGAACGACCGGTTCGATACCGGCGTTCCGCAGCACTTCGAGGCGGGCGGGCGAGGTCGAGGCGAGAATCAAACGCATGGGGACCAGCATATTCGGCCTGCGCTGAGCGACACTTACGATTGTGGGCATGCCGATTTTTCTGTACGCGCTCGCGCTCGTGTCTGAGGGCGCTGGTGTTTAACCCCCGTAGTTGCCGCGGGGTCGTGGCGTTGATCACGACGCCCTTGATATTGGTGGCGCTCGTGGTTGGGATATTCGACGACTACGGTGAGTTGACGATCGCCCAAATGGTGCTTTTCCCGGCCTTCGGGATGCTTTTTCTGTGCGGGTGGCTGTTTGTGCTGTCTGCCTATACGCCCGAACGCTTCGGCCGCTGGGTGACTCGAATCAACCTCGTGCTCATGCCGATTGGGGTCGCGTGGCTCGCCGTTGGCACTATTTGGTTCGGTATTGAAGCGCTGCAGCGCGGCACTCCCGAGCCACCGACCCCGTACATCATGATCCTCGTCGGGGTTTTTCTCATTGTTGCCGCCGGGTTGCTCGTGTTCCGGAAGCTGCTGCCGTGGAATCGCGGTGACTCGCTCCCCACGGGGCGTCAGTATGGGCAACGGCGCGTCGCGTCGCGCGTTCGATTGGTGAATCACCTGGGTGAGATTCGAGAATTCAACCTCGACACGTCGGTGTCGCAGAATGATCTGCAGAATAGTCGAGGGAAGGTGGTCGCGTCGCGGCTCGCCTGGGCCTTGGCCGAAGCCGGGCTCGAGGATGAGATCGAAGTGGTGCCTGAGGGTGTGTCGATCTCTTCGTGGGATCTCCTGGCAACCGAATTGACCGGGTCGGGTCGGATCACGCTGAAACTGCCGCGGGCTGCGATGCGTGTCCAAGAACTTTGGGACGCGGCGCAGCCCACGGGGCGTTAGCCAGGTTGCGCGGATCAGCTACGCAATGCCGCGGAACTCCGGCGGCAAAACCTGCGACGCGACCTCGGATGACACGACGCCGCTGATCGTTGCGGTGCCGGTGTCGCAGACCGAAACATATTCAGATTCGGCATCACTGCCCTGTGAGGCGACCTCGTAGACCTCGCAGCGCTCATTGGATGCGATCGGTTCGCCGTCGGGGACGGCATCTTCAGTAGGTTCTCCTGGCTGCCACTCGATACCGTCGCAGGCATGGGTGTAGTCGCCCTCGGCAGCGCCGGTCGCGAGCGGCTGATCAAGCTGGTAGAGGCCGTCGAAACCGCTTCGCTCGACGCCGAATGCGGGTTCCTGCCCGCTTTCGAGCGGTTCGAAGAACATTGAGCAGGATGCGGTGGTGTTGGCGACGTGGTCATTCGCATCCTCTTCACGCAACTGCGCATTAAAATCCTGCAGTGTTGCGTCGTCTGCGCTGAGGTCGCCGGTGATAATCAGTAGCCAGCCGTCGCCCTTAATGAGCGACTGGCTTGACGCATCCGGAGCCTCAAATTCCCGGTGGAAAAGTTCGGCACCGGCCTCGGTCGTGGTGGGCTCAGACAGGGTCTGGCCGACGTTATCGATTGACTCGCCATCTTCCGGCGAGAACTCGACGTACTCGAAGGTCGTAATCGTGTCGGAGGCCGAGTCTAAGATTTCGCAGGAAAGGCCGCGATCGGCGGTGATCGTCACGCTGGTGTCAGGGAGGGAGATTTCATATGCGCGATCGGTGACGGCAACCTGTTCGGTGAGGCCGAGGTCGGGGCCGGCCATGGCGAGCAGCTCGTCGTTGGGCAGGATGGAGGCACAGTTGAGTTCGCCGTTGGACGCGGCTTCGTCTCCCGTACCTTCGTCGGCAGTCTGTTGATCGGTTTCGGATGTGTCGGATGCGGAGCCGCCTGCTTGCGATTCGGCCGGGCTGCCGGTGTCTTCGACCGCACCGAATTCGTCGGTGCCGGTCGAAGTTGAGCACCCTGCGAGCACGAGGCCGGTCAGGGCTGCTGCGGCGAGTGTGATGGATTTCCGGTTAGCATTCACGATTGCTCCAATGTTGCGGTCGATGTGCTTGGCGGAGGATTTGTTCGACCGTAAAAGACGCTGCTGACCGGGCGCACAAAAGATTGTGTGGATGCTCGCGGTTGGGAACTTTCCCACGTGGCGGTGCATCCGGGGTTGGCATTCTGTATGGCGCCTGCGGTTGGCACCGCCGATTGGCACCTCGCGCACCTGCCAGCAGCCTGCGCCGCCGACCCGTCCGCAGCAGTGTCGCCGACCTACCTGCAGCCTGCGCCGCCGACTTACCATCAGCCTGCGCGCTTCCGGACGCGACCAACGTAGGCTTGAGCACGTGACTGAACCAATCGCATCCAGCCCAGAACTCGCCGAAGGCGACGTTGTTGAACTCGTCGTCGGTGAAGTCGCCCACGGCGGCATTTTCGTTGCCCGCCACGATTCCGGGCGGGTGGTGTTCGTGTCGGATACCCTTCCGGGCGAGCGGGTGCGTGCGCGCGTCACGGAAGTGAAAAAGCGCTTTGCTCGCGCAGAAACTCTCGAAGTCCTCGACGCTGCCTCACAGCGACAAACACACGTATGGGCTGAGGCGGCGGTTGATCGTGCGCCGGAACTACGTCCAGGTGGCGCAGAATTTGGCCACATGTTGCCGGCATTCGGCCGCGAGCTCAAACGACGCGTATTGCAGGATGCGCTTTCGCGTTTTGGCGGCGTCGATCTCCCCGTCGAGGTCAACGGCCTTTCCGGGGACGACGAAACGCGGGGCACCGGCTGGCGCACCCGCGCGACGCTGCACGTCGATGAAGCCGGACGGGTGGGGCCCTTCGCGGCGCGTTCCCACCAGGTGGTTGACGTGCATAGCCTGCCGCTTGTCTTTCCCGACATCGAAGAGCTGGCGCTGCAGATCATCGCGAAAGGATACATGGGCCCCGGGCGCATCGATTTTGTTGCCCCGGCCGATTTTGAGGTGCGGATGCGCCCGCGGGTGAAGGGTGCCTCTACTCGCAAGCCCGAATTGCTGCGCGAGCGGGTGGGTAAACGAGAGTTCGTCGTTTCCGAAGATGGGTTCTGGCAGGTACACCGGCTCGCGGCCGAGACGCTTTACTCCGCGGTGAAGGATGCGATCGATCGCGATCGCTTTGACGTATCGGCGCAGCACTTCGATCTGTTTGGTGGGGTGGGGCTGCTCGGTGCTGCAGTTGCCGAACTGGCCGGTAAGGATGCGCGACTCGAGACCGTGGAAGCGGCCGCGGCCGTGACCGAACTTGCAACCGAAAACCTTTCGGAATGGTCCGGGGCAACGGCGAAGACCGGACGCGTTGATCGCTATCTGCAGGATGTTCTTGCGGGAAGCGCGGATGCGCTTTCGGCTGCGCGGGCTGGCACCGTCGTGCTCGACCCGCCGCGTGCCGGTGCCAAACTGGATGTGATCGAGCCGCTCACTCAACTTGCGCCGCAGCAGATCGTCTACGTGGCCTGCGATCCGGTGGCACTTGGCCGTGATACCGCGCTGCTGCGTGAACGCGGCTACGAACTCACGCGACTTCGCGCCTTCGATCTCTTCCCTAACACGCACCACGTCGAAGCCGTCGCAACCTTCTTGAGCGCGTAGCCGCCGTCGCAGCGCCTGGCCGCCGTCGCAGCGCCTGGCCGCCGTCGCAGCGCCTCGCCGCCCGCCTCCGCCTCTGCAGAGTGGTCACTCGTTGGTGTTATTGCTTCGGATAACCCCAAGTATTGACCACTCTGTAAGGAGGAGATATCTAACGCTTTGCAGAGTGGTCACTGGTTGGGGTCATTCGTGCGAATTCCAACAAGTATTGACCACTTTGCGGGGAAGCGGAGTGGGTACTTTGCGGGGCGGGGAGTGGTACTTGGCAGGGGCAGGCGCAGGTAAAGACTTGGCCGAGGGGTGTCTCCGCGGAGACTACCGATACCGACCAAAGAGTGGGTCGCCGGCGCGCATCCCGCCCTGCAGGTAGCGCTGCGAGCGCGTCCAGGGCGACAAACGCTCCGGAATGTCGCGGGGACGGTCGGCGGCGACGCCACCTTCGAAGAGCACCGCGAGTGTCGCGGCAACCGCGCCGAGCTCCTCCTCGGTTGGGTTGCCGCGAACCAGCGCCGCATTGCCCGGCTCGAGGGAGTCGGTGATATCGAGGTCGGGGATATTGACCTTGGGTGATTTGGCCCCGTATTGCTCAGCCATTAGAGCGGAATGTTCCCGTGCTTCTTGGGTGGAATGGATGCGCGCTTCGACGCCAGCGACCGCAGCGCCTTCGTCACGGTCAGGCGGGTCGAGGCGGGCTCTATGATCGAGTCGAGCTCACCGCGCTCTGCCGCAAGGTACGGCGAGGCAACGCTGTAGGTGTACTCGTCGGCGAGCTTCTTGCCGAGGGCAGCGGAATCCTCACCGTTCTCGACGGCGGCAGCGATATCGCGACGGTACAGGATGTTCACGGCACCCGATCCACCCATCACGGCAATCTCGGCGGTCGGCCAGGCCACGTTGAAGTCGGCACCGAGCTGCTTCGAACCCATGACGATGTACGCACCACCATAGGCCTTGCGCAGGATCACGGTCACCAGCGGCACAGTCGCCTCAGCGTATGCGTACAGCAGCTTCGCACCGCGACGGATGACTCCGGACCACTCCTGGTCGGTCCCGGGGAGGTAGCCCGGCACATCCACCAGCGTCAGAATTGGAATCGAAAACGAGTCGCACATCCGCACGAACCGAGCGGCTTTCTCACCCGCATCAATATTCAGCGTGCCAGCCATTTGGTTTGGCTGGTTCGCGATAATGCCGATCGGTGAGCCGTCGATGCGCGCGAAACCGACCACGATATTCGGCGCAAAGAGCTCCTGCAATTCGAGAAATTCACCATCGTCAACGATCGTCTCGATGACTTTCAGCACGTCGTAGGGCTGCGAAGGCGAGTCGGGGATGATCTCGTTGAGCACGCGGTCCCGGTCGGTGATCTCAAGTTCCGGCGTGGAGTCATAACGGGGAAGCTCCGCGAGGTTGTTGTCGGGGAGGTAGCTGATGAGGTTACGCGCGAAGTCGAGCGCATCCTCTTCATCAGCCGCGAGATAGTGCGAGACACCCGTGGTGCGGCTGTGCGAAAGCGCGCCGCCGAGGTCCTCCATCTCCACGTCTTCACCGGTCACGGTCTTGATGACGTCCGGCCCGGTGACGAACATGTGGCTCTTCTTATCGACCATGATTACCACGTCGGTGAGCGCGGGCGAATACACCGCACCGCCGGCGGCGGGACCCATCACGATGGAGATCTGTGGGATGACGCCTGAAGCCATCGTGTTGAGCTTGAAGATTTCACCGTACTTCCCGAGCGCAATCACACCCTCCTGGATGCGCGCCCCGCCCGAGTCGAGAATGCCAAAGATCGGCACGCCAGCCTTGAGCGCGTACTCCATGATCTTGATGATTTTTTCACCGGCGACTTCGCCGAGCGAACCACCAAAGACCGTGAAGTTCTGCGAGTACACCGCAACATTGCGGCCGTGGATCGTGCCGGTGCCGATCACAACCGAGTCGCCGTAGGGCCGATTCTTGTCCATCCCAAACGCGGTCGTGCGATGGCGGACATACTCGTCCATCTCCACGAACGAGCCGGGGTCGAGCAATGCCTTAATGCGCTCGCGGGCGGTATTCTTGCCCTTCGCGTGTTGCTTGGTGGCAGCGCGTTCTTCAGCGTCAGTGACGGCCTCGGCGTAGCGGCGCTTGAGATCTTGGATACGGCCAGCAGTCGTCAGATCTGGCTGGTCGCTCGCAGCAGCGTTGTCATTCATCCTCCCCACCTTATACGCGCGAGTGGCTTCTGATGTGGATGGAACCGCGAATGATCCACGCGAAAGACTGTGGGAACCTCCAATCTCGGATCCCACGCATCCTTCAAGCCGCGACCCGATACCGTTGAACCCACTATCGCCCGCTGAGTCGGCGAAGGAATCCGGAGATTACGAATGCCAGAACTCATCGACGTGCCACTCGAGGGCCAGTCCGTCGCGACAATCGAATGGCACGATGAGGTGGACTCCACGAACGACCTCATGCGCCGCCGATTCACCGACGAGGATGAAGACTTCGCTCCCTTCGCGTCCATCGCCACGGGTTCGCAGACCAGCGGTCGCGGCCGCTTCGAGCGCGAGTGGCTCGCTCCCGCGGGCACCTCGGTGGCGATTTCGACCTATGTCGAGTTCCCGGCGGATGCGGCGCGCCAGTCGATCGGTTGGGTTACCTTGGCCGCCGGTGTGGCACTGCGGGATGCGCTGGTCGGGCTCGCGCCGGAAGTGGCCTCGCGCGTGGGCATTAAATGGCCGAATGATGTCCAGATCGACGGCCGAAAGGTCTCGGGGATTCTTGGTGAGCTGCTCGGGGTGGTCGACGGCGGTGCGCGATTTGCCTGTGTGGTTGGCGTTGGCGTAAACCTTGCGACCCCCCAAGGTGGTTTGCCGTTCCCGAACGCCATTGCCCTCGATGAGGTGGGTGTCTCGGTGTCTCCGCAGAGTCTTGCCGAAGCATTTGTGCGGGCGCTCGCGGCGCGGGTGACCGAGCTGTCGAGGACGCAGGGGAATGCGGATGCATCCGGGCTGCGTGATGATCTCGTGTTGCATTGCAATACGATTGGCGCGCGGGTGCGCGTGACGTTGCCGGATGACGCTGATCTCGTTGGTATTGCGATTGGTATCGGTGCGGACGGAACACTTGAGGTTCGCGACGATCTCGGTCAAGCTCATTCCGTAAACGCGGGCGATGTAGAGCACGTCCGCCCGGCCGACAACTCGCAGGAGGGTGAGTGACGCAATTTCCACCACCCGGATTCGGGCAGCCCATGCCGCAGCGACCCCGCGGGGCCGGCGAGACGTGGATGGACCGGCCGCTGAATCAGCCGCCGCATCACCTGCCGCACCTGCAGGCGCCCGGGCCCGCAGGTGGTGGGCCGGCAGGAGTGTCGAACCCGCAGCAGGGTCCGGGGCAGTGGATGCAGGACGGGCAATCGGCTCCGGGACAGTTTCCCGGGCAGGCTCCGGGCCAGCACCTTGACCCGAGCCAGCCACCGATGCCGGGCCAGCCACCGATCTCGGACCAGCAACAACCGCAGCCTGCCGCACCCGAGCTACCGACGCATCCTGCCCGGCCCGAATTTCGGATCGCCGCGATCCGCCAGCATGCCCGACGCACGATTATTCCCTCGCTCATCCTGATCGCGGCGGGCGCCGTCATCGGCTACAGCTTCCGCGGACTGCGTGAACCGGGTGACTGGACGACGTGGGCGATTATTGCGGGTGCGGTGGCGCTCGTTTTTGGCGTCGCGCCAATCATCGCCTGGCTGCGTCATCGCTATCAGGTCACGACGGTGCGCACCGTGTCGCGCCGTGGCCTGTTCAAAGCGGCGAAGCGCGAAATTGCACATCATCAGGTAACGAAAGTCGTGATGCGGCGCAACTGGTGGCAAGCGCTGTTCGGCTCGGGCAATATCGAGTTGACGGCGGTGAATGGGCGCGTGTTTGAGATGCGCGACGTACCGAACTCGGTGACCGTGGCGCAAGCGTTGCGGGAACTCACCGGCAACGTTAATCGTGCTGGTGAAGCGGAGTAGCGCTCGTTAGTAACGGTCGCGCCGCTGCGAGACCCCGACGGCCTGCATTGCGGGCGCGGGCGTGCCGGACGCGCCCGTGCGAGCTGCGGCAGCGCGCTCACCGACGGGCTGCGCGGCCGAGCTGCCCTGAGCATCCGCTGCCGCACGAGCCTCCTGCAAGTGCAGACGGCGCGGTGAGTACACCCACCAGCGATAGAGCGCGAAGCGGAAGATGGAACCGAGACCAATGCCGACAAGGTTCGCGACGTTCTCAACGACGAGCGAGTTCCAGCCGAAGACATAGTGCGCGAGCCACAACGGCAAAAGACCGATAAGCATCCCCGCGAGGCTGACGCCCAGAAACTCGAGTCCTTCACGAGTGGCGTGTTGGCCGGTCGCGCGGTCGTGCCGGAACGTCCAGAACCGATTACCGATCCAAGTCCAGGCGATGGCGACGAGTGTCGCAATGATTTTCGCGACAATCGGGCCAGCTTCATGCACGTCTGGCGACAATACCGAGGTGCGAAGCAGCGTATAAATACCGAGGTCAACGACGACGCCGAGGCCGCCGACAAGCCCGAACTTCATGAGTTGAGCGACGAAGTTTTTGATCCACGGCCACGAACCGCGTCGCGGGCGCGTGCCGGTACGTGACTCAGACTCGGAGTGCGAAGCGGCAATTACCGCCAGCGCACCCGAGCGGGGGTGGGGCGAATCCTGCCACTTACTGTGCTCAATGTTGTTCGTCAATGCGCTCTCTCGAAAGTAGTCACGTCGCCTAGACGCCCGACGATTGTTACACGAGCAGCCGAATAAAGTAACCCGGATGCGACAATAGCGAGGATGCTCGCGTAGTTTTACGCGAGAGGCGCGGGCGATTTTGGCGCTTGCGGACGCGGATCAACGGTAGTGCTGGACGAAGGAAGGCGAGTGCGCATGGGTGTGCCGATCGTAGGGGTAATAGGTGGGGGACAGCTCGCGCGGATGATGATTCCCGCGGCGGTGGAACTCGGAGTGGAGATCCGCGTGCTCGCAGAAGCGGAGGGATCCTCGGCCCGGCTCGCGGCCACGCAGGTCGGCGACTACCGCGACCTCGACACCGTGATGGCCTTCGCGAAGGACGTGGACGTCGTCACTTTTGATCACGAGCACGTCCCGCAAGCAGTGCTGCGTGCGCTCCTGGATGCGGAAATCTCGGTCCAGCCTGGACCGGATGCGCTCGAGTTTGCGCAGGACAAGCTGCGCATGCGGCAGCGACTCAGCGAGCTCGGCGCGCCGGTACCGGATTGGGCAGCAGTATCCAACCCCGAGGAACTTCAGCAGTTCATTTCCGAGCACGGCGGAGCTGCGGTGCTCAAGACGCCGCGCGGTGGCTACGACGGTCACGGCGTGCGGATCGTGCGTGCCGGGACGGATGCGGGGGACTGGTTCGAGAATTTCGAGGCCTTGCTCGTGGAGGAACTCGTGGACTTTCGACGCGAACTCGCGCAAGTTGTGGCTCGCCGACCGAACGGCGAAATAGTCGCGTGGCCGGTTGTCGAGAGCGTGCAGCGGGATGGGGTCTGCCACGAAGTCTTCGCGCCGGCGCCGGGTGTGAACAGCGGCAATGACCGCCTCGCGGAAGTCACCACGAGCATTGCCGAAACGATTGCGGAGGAACTCGGCGTGACCGGGGTGCTCGCCGTTGAACTCTTTGAAACCACAGATCAGCGAGTACTCGTGAACGAATTGGCGATGCGACCGCATAATTCGGGTCACTGGACCATCGACGGTTCGCGCACCAGCCAGTTTGAACAGCACCTGCGCGCGGTATTGGATCTTCCGCTCGGCGACGCCTCACCAATCGACCGACACTCGGTCATGGTGAACATCCTCGGCGGGCCGCAAGAAGAAGCAATCACGGATCGCTTCGCGGCAGTCATGGCACGCGTGCCCGACGCCAAGCTGCACACCTACGGAAAATCCGCACGACCCGGACGTAAGGTCGGACACATCACGGTCAGCGGTGAAGACCTGGATGAAGTGACCTATCGCGCGCGCATGGCGGCAAGTTACTTCGAAGACAGCACGGAATAGATCCGATTCGACATAGAACCGATTCGACTACTCAGGCAGCAAAATAGGAGCAAACGGTGAGTAACGCATCCGCCCGCGTGGGCATCATTATGGGATCCGACTCGGACTGGCCGGTCATGGGCGACGCCGCGGCGGCTCTCCGGGAATTCGGTGTGGAGATCGAGGTCGAAGTTGTCTCGGCGCACCGCACTCCCGAGAAAATGGTCGACTACGCGCGTTCGGCGCGTGAGCGCGGTCTCGAAGTGATCATCGCGGGCGCGGGTGGGGCTGCGCACCTGCCGGGCATGGTCGCATCCATGACCACCCTGCCGGTGATCGGGGTGCCGGTGCCGCTGAAGTATCTCGACGGGATGGACTCGCTGCTGTCGATCGTGCAGATGCCGGGCGGAATTCCGGTCGCGACCGTGTCGATCGGCGGGGCGAAGAACGCGGGCATTCTCGCGGCCAGAATCCTCGGTTCGACGGATGCGACCATCGCGGCACGCCTCGAGGACTACGCGGACGGACTCACCGCGATGGTGGCGGAGAAGAACGCGGCACTGCAGGAGACAGTGCGGAACTCACTCGGGGAATAACCCGCCGAGCTGCGAGCGAGAACGAGGCACCCACGATGGACGGCCAAGAAATTCAGCAGTTCGCGATGCGGCTTGCGCTCGAGCTGCCTGAGGTGACGCAATCGAATCCTTTTGGTCCGGACTATGAGGTCTTCAAAGTGGTGGACAAAGTGTTCATGCTCACCTCCGAGATCGACATCGGGCCCGTGATCTCGCTCAAATGCGAACCCGAGTACGGGACGGCGCTTCGTCAGGAGCACGACTCGATCATCCCCGGTTATCACCTCAACAAGCGCCACTGGATCTCGATCGGTGGCGGTTCATCCATCACCGAGGACCTGCTGCGCGATCTCGTGCTCAATTCCTACGAGCTCGTGGTCGAGAAGATGCCGAAGAAGCAACGGCCAGCTAGGGATGCGGTCCACGACATCCGAATCGTGGTCGCCGAGTCTCCCGCCGAGCTCGTGGAGAATTCGGCGTTGTTCGATGAACCCGTCTTGGAAGCGAGCGCCGCAGATTTTCTTGCACGGCCCGGTCACGTGTTGTTTCTTGCGCTGGACCCCGCGGGCAAGGGGATCGGGTTCGTGTCGGGCGTGGAGATGCGGCATCCGGACAAAGCGCCCGAGATGTTTCTCTATGAGCTCGGTGTCGCCGAGGAATGGCGGCGGCGAGGTGTGGCGAAGGCGCTCGTTCTCGCGCTTCGGGATGAGGCTCGAATTCGCGGATGCGTCGGGATGTGGACGGGGACCGAGGGCGAGAACGGTCCGGCGCTCGCGACCTATCGGTCGACGGGCGCCATGGTGGATGCGGAATCGGTGTTCATTACCTGGGATGCGCTGTAGCGCTGCGCTTGCGGATGGCGGAGTGTTCGGACTGCGATCAGTGAGGGCATCAGCGACTGAATTGCGGCCTGCTGCTTTGAGGCGCGGCACGCAGAGGTACGGCGCGCAGGGGCACGGCACACAGCCAGCGCCGGATGACAGCAGTACGGGGCATCCGCACGTTGATGCGGATACCCCGTTCTGCTCTGTGCTTGTTGGTTGCGAGTGCTAGCGCACTACCGCGTGATTATTTCTGTAGCTGGCGGTTGCGGTAGGTGAGCGCAATGCCCGCTCCAATCAGCGCGAGAATCACGACTGCGATCGGCCAGGACAGCGACGCACCTGTTTGCGCGAGGTTGCCGTCATCGTCCTTGGCGTCGCCGTTGCCGTTGCTGTCGTCGGCACCAGCGTCGTCGCCACCTGTGCCGTTGGCGTCCGCGGCCCCGTCGTTGCCGTTCGCACCAGCATCGCTATCGGTGCCATCGGTCGAGGTCGGAACCGTGGTGTCGGTCGGGCCGGTGCTGTCGGTCGGCTCAGTCGTGCCGGTCGGCTCGGTCGTGTCGGTTGGCTCGGTCGTGTCGGTCGGCGTCGGTGTCGGTTCGACATCCGCGCGGGCCGTGAGCCACTGATCGGCAGTGAGCGGTTCGGTCACCATGCGAACCTCACCGAGGCAGCCGAGGTAGCCCGACTGGCGGTCACCCGCGTAAGAGCCGGCGCCGAGGACCCACTGGGCAGCAGCGTCGTGGCCGATTCCAAGTGTTCCGGGTGCATTGCGCAGCACGGGTACGCCGTCCACGTAAAGGGTGGTCTGCCCGGTCGCGGGGTCATTGACAGCAGCGAGGTGCAGCCATTCGCCGAGGTTCACAATCTCCCCCGACCAGTTGGAAGACTCAACCGGTGGGTTCTGCGAGTCAACGAATGAGAACTGCACTTCACTGAGGTTCGAGAAGGCCCACGCAAACGGTGGCTCATCGCCTTCGGAATTCGTGTAGCCCTCGATGTTGCCGCGCAGACCGTCTCGCGTGAGCCACTGCATCCAGGCGTTGTCGGTTGTCGAGTATTCAGGGTCGATCTTCACAAATGCCTCGAGGGTGAAGCCGGTTGCGAAAGTCTCCGAGTTTACTGGCGCATCCGTGTCGGTGAGGAAGTAGTTCGCGACATTGTTTACGCGGCTAGCGTTGTCGAAACATACGGAGGCAGCGTTTGCCGAGAGCGGGTGGTGATCGGTCGACCACGTGACGTCAGACTCTTGTGCGCCATTGACTGCGCCTTCGTTGAGCGGTGCGCGAGTGAAGTCATTGCCGGCAGCGATATCCCGGATGACCGAACCAACCGGAGCGATTTCGCCGTCGGTGTTGTCGGTCGGGATCTTCCAGTGTGCGACCGTGTTTTCAACGGTCGGGTAGTCATTGTCGTTGGCCGGGAGTGCCGGTTCCGGACGTTCTGGGGCATCGAAGTTGTCGACGAGGTAGTCACGCAGTGCCGCGGTGGCCGAGGTGTCGTTGGCTTCACCGACGATGAGCTCGGGGAATCGCGTCTCGAAATCGAAGTCGATCGTGAATGACTGGCCCGCGCCGGTCAGCAGAGCCTGATCGTCGGGCACGAGCGTGTTCGCGGGCTTTTCAAGCACCCACGGCGAGAACGAGGTCTGGTGGATCTTGTTGTGCGTGAGGTCGATCTCGAGCAGTCCCATGTAGCCATTGCCGCCCATGTACGCCATTTGGTAGTCCATCAGCACTTGGTGGACCGGGTTGCCGAAGTCGTTGGTGCGCTGCCACTGCGTCGCACCGTGGTGGTGGCCGTTGAAGGTGAGGAAGACCTGGTCATGGTTCGAAATGACCTGCTCCCACACGCGCTCGCCGAACTCGGTGGAAATCGGCGTGGAACCATCCGCATCCACATTGATGAGCTGGTGCGAGTTCACGATCGTAGGTGTCGTCGGGTGGGCGTCGAGGACGTCTGATGCCCAGGCGAGGGATGCATCCGTTGCCTGCCATGACAGGCTCAAAACGAGGAAGTCCTGGCCGTCGACATTGAAGATGTGATACTCGTGCGCACCGGTTTCGTCACGGCCGCCGAAGGTGGAGTTGAGTGCGGCACGCTCTGCCGAGAAGTGCTCGAGGTAGGTGCCATACGCAACCGGGTCGGTGTCGGATGCGCCAGCACCGACATCGTGGTTCCCCGCAAGAATCGAGTAGGGGTGGTTTGCTTCCTCGAGAGTGCTCATCGCGGAGTCAGCGACGGCCCACTGTTCGGGCCGGTTGTACTGGTCGACGATGTCCCCGAGGTGCATGCTCATTTCGATGCCGTACTCGTCGGAGTTGTCGGCCAGCCACTGCGTTTGCGAGGCGTAGGGTTCAGAACCGTACGTCGCCATGTACTGGTTACCGGTCTCCTCGGTCGCATAGCGCGAATAGAACTGCGTGTCCGGAATGACACCGAGCGTGAAGCGCGAGCCGAGCTCGGACATCGAGGGGTCTGCGGGGATGACGGGGTCGTCGGCGAGAGCGGCGGAGTTCGGGATAAACAGGGCGGTCGTCGTAACGACGGCGCCGAGGAGCCCGAGCACAGCAGCCTTACGTGCGGGCCGAGATTTGGGAGTGGTAGACAACGGAAGCTTCCCTTCGACAGCGATGATCACGGGGTGCAAGAACGAACGCGACTATCGCGCGCATCCACTGCGCACTTTCCCAGCACGGCGCGTCGCTGCGGAATACTTCAGGTTTCGCGCGACTTACGAGAACGTAAACGAACTGTATTCATTTGAAGCGCGCGAGACGGCGAACCGGCCGATGAGATAGGACACACAATTTCGTGTGTCCGGGGACAGCATCCAAGCACTTGACCTACCCTTGACCGAGCTATGAACAATTCGCTACCGCTGCGCAATCCGGATACCACCTCGCCCGAGCTCATGACTCGACGCGCGTGGTGGCTGATCGGAGCAAACCTCCTCATCCCTGGCGCGGGTCCGCTGCTCGCAGGCAACCGTCGCTTTGGCCGACTCGGATTGCGCCTGTGGCTGTTCGTAATCATCGCAATTCTCGTTGCGGTGCTGTTGTTCTTCGTGTTCCGCGGGCCGCTGTTCTTTTTGCTCACTACTTGGTGGGGACTGGGGATCATTGCCGCGGTCATTCTCGGCTACGGCATCTGGATGATGCTCACGATGTTCGAGACGCTGCGGCAGGTGCGGCTGCTTAGAGTGGATGCGTTCGCGCGCGGCTTGGTGACGGTGGTCGCGGTGGTCCTCGCCGTGATCCCGGTATTTATCGGTGGGTTCGGCGCCTCCAACGTGCTGCAGGTGCAATCGGCGGTGCAGGCAATGTTTGGGCCGCCGAATGGCGGCATCAAGTTCCCGAGCGATGGCCGGCTGAATATCCTGCTACTCGGTGGGGATGCGGGGGATACTCGCGAGGGAATGCGGCCCGACTCGATCAGTCTGATGAGCTTCAACGTCCTCAGCGGGCAGCTCACCACCGTGGGTATTCCGCGGACGACCGCCGGCTTCGGATTCTCCGAGGGGCCCATGGCGGACCGATATCCGGATGGTTATCACAGCTGCAATGTCTCGGCCTGCTACCTCAACTCGGTCTATACCGAGGTCACGTACCACGATTACGACATGTATCCCGAGGCCGAAGAACGCGGCTCGGACAAAGGCATCGAAGCCACCAAGGATGCCGTCGAGTGGATCACCGGCCTCGATGTCCACTACTACGTGTTCATCAATATGGACGGTTTCTCCGAGCTGATCGACGCGATGGGCGGCGTGACGATCGACGTGCAAGAAGAGGTCGTCATGGGCGCGAATGACGAGGGGCAAGAAGGATGGAAGCCCCCGGTTGGCACGATCGAGACCGGCGTGCAGACGATGGATGGTTATACCGCGCTCTGGTACGCGCGCTCGCGGTATGGCACCACCGACTATGCGCGGATGGAGCGCCAGCGGGAGTTGCAGGATGCGATTATTTCGCAGCTACCCGCAGCGATGCTCTCGCATAGCGGCCCGATTCTGTCGGTGCTGGACGAGGTTGTGCAGACGGACATGCCCAAGGGTGAGTCTGGCTTGATCGCGGATCTCGTACTGAAATCGCGCGGTCGGGATGACGGCATCCGCCTCGAACTCGCGCCACCGAACGTTGATCCGGACGCGCCGAACTATGAGCGCGTGTGGGAACTCGTTGAGGAGGCGATCAGTGGCGATGCGCCGCCGGAGGAGACGGAGGGGTAGCCCGGACTGGGCGGGGCAGCCCTATAGGTCCGCGTGCAGTCGCCACACGAGGTCGGCCGAGTAGCTCCACGAGTACACCGGCGCGCGGTCGTAGCCCGCGGTGGTGAGTGTCTGCTGCAATTCGACATCGTGCAGCACATTGGACAGTGCAATCGCGAGTCGCTGCTCAAAGCTCTCGGGGTTCTGCAGCGATACCTGCAGCGAGGCTCCCTGGGAGACCTCGACGAGTGCTGGCAGATCCGTGTGCACGACCGGCGTCCCCGCACGGAACGCCTCGAGCACCGCCAGCCCAATACCCTCATGCAGTGCGGGTAGGCAAAAGACCGTCGCGCGATTCAACACAATCGCGAGCTCCGCATCCGTCAGCTCCCCGAGGCTGCGTACGCGGTGTCGCGCGACGCCCGCCTCGGCACACAGTGAATCGAGCGTCGTCTCGCAGTGCTCCTCAGGACCGACGTGCACGAGTACGGCATTCGCGAGCTGCGGCAGTGCGAGCGCGCGAATGAGGTGGTCGATGCCGCGGTGCGGTTCGAGCGAACCGACTGTGAGGATAAAGTCGCTCGGCAAATTGAGTCGCATTTCGAGTTCTTCGCGACGCTGCTGGTCTTGCGGAATCCGTATGCCCAGCGCCGGCGCACCGGGGATGACCCGCAAGCGGTCCCCGAAGTCGTAAATCTCGCCGATCTGCTCGGCGACGGCATGCGTCGGGGTGACGAGCGCATCCGCATACTGCCAGGCGCGCTTGAGCTGCGCCTTTTGCCAGCGAATATCGGCCGAAGCAAGGCCCACCGGATGCGTCCACGCGCGGGTATCGGTCACGGTCACCACGGTCTGGTGGTCACTACCGCCATCGGATGCGCGCAGCGGCGCGTAGAGGCTCGGGGCGTGGAAGAGTCCGTCGCCGAACGTATTGGTGAACATTCCGTGCTGCCAGGACTTTGCGAGCGCCTTGTGGCTTAGCTTCGACACCTGGATCTCGACGATGCCGTTGAGCCGGTCGTAAAGCTGCTGCACCTGCTCAGCATCCACGAGCGACACGACGCCGGCGACCTCGCAGTTTGCGGGAGCGCGCCGGATTACCTCGCGCGCGAGATTCTCCGCGTAGCGGCTACTGGCGTTTAGGGTCGGTTCGATGAGTTCGTCGAGAAAAAAGTTCAGGGTCACCATGCTGCGGTGCACACCCCCGAGACCGCGGCGATGCCGCGGGTAGCGAGACGATTCATGGAACTCCTTGACGACGCGATCCTGCGCAATTGAACGCCGTCCACACTACCCAATGACGCATCCATATCGGCTTAGCCGTGGTGGCCGGACTCAGGGCCGCGCGTAGATTTCCTTCGGCCAATCGGGGACATCTTCGGCAACCGCATCCGCAAAGTGCTGCGCGAGGGTGCGGACGAATGCGCCCGTGAGGTGATTGTCGTCGAACCAGACCACGACCTGACCAACCTGCGGGCGGCACTCGCCGCCCGGACAGATGTGTTCGGTGAGATCCACCCAGGTGGCGCCGGCCGTCTCGATTTCGGTGATGAACGTCGCATCGACCGGGGGTGCGACCTCATTCACGCAACTCGGCGCATCCCAACCGTTCGCCACGGCGCATTCGTAGGGTGATACGGCGAAACGCGGACTGTCGCGAAGCACCACGACCGAGGTCTCGGGGGATGCTTCGCGGACCTTGTCGATCCAGCCGGGGACGCCGGTCATCGGCTTATCTGCCTCGCCATATTGCGACATGGTGCCGAGCAGTACGACGACTTCGGGTTGTTCGGCGGCCACGTAGTCGAGGGCGGCATTCCAGGTCTGACCGCAGGCGTCTTCCTTGAGGTCATCACCCTCCAAGAACGGGCAGCCGGGCCCGGCCTGTAACCGTACATTGGGAAAGTTCGCAACCGAGGCGCTCGCGTAGCCGAGGGCCGTGAACTGCTGCGTGTGTGAGTTGCCGACGAAGAGTGCGGTGGGCTGTTCCGGATTGAGTTCGGTTTCGATGCAGATCCCGTCGGTGCCCGGGGGCGTCGTGTGCTCCTCGCAGTTGCTGCCTTCGCCGACCCACTGGTGCTCGATGGTGTCGGCGCCGGGCAGCGGGTTCGAGGTTGTGGCGAGGTCCGGTGCTTCTGCACCCAACTCGAGCACCACCGGGTCCCAACCGGGGCTTAGGTCGAGTTCGGTTGGGGTGGGCGTTGGTGGCGGCGCCACGGTTTCGCCGGTGAGTGCCTGTTCCTCTTGCTCTTCTTCTGCGTTCGCGGATTGGGCGCGCACGTATTCCCCGCCGCCCGCGAGCACGGTTCCGAGGAAGAGGCACGCGACGATTACGAACGCGGGGCTCGTGCGGATGCGCGGGGTGGGGTGGGCAGCGTCGGGCGTGGGCCCAGCCGCACCTGCCGCTGTCGACTTTTTCAGCATCCTGGCTGCGGGCCGCTCTACGAGGTGGACCAACGCGACACTGATCGCGGCCGAAATCGCCATCACGATGATTCCGTCCGCGAGGGTCAGGGTGGGCGATCCGACCCCGTTTCGGTAGAGCAACAGCACGGGCCAGTGCACAAGATAGAGCGCGTAGGTGTAGCCGCCGATCACGCCCATCCACTTTCGCGCGAGTAACCGGTCGGCACCCGCAGTGGTCGGTGCACCGGCCGCGAGGATCACCAGCGCGGCGGCCGTCACGGGCCACAGCGCTGCAAACCCGGGGAAGGTTGAATCCACAGGCAGGAGCATCCCGCAGGTCACGAGTAGCAGCACGCCCAACCACCCGGTGATGCTTCGCCAGCGTGTGCTGAGGCGGATCCACGGTAGCGCGAGTGCGAGGAGGGACCCGGCCGCGAACTCCCAGGTGCGGGCGAGGGTATCGAAGTAGGCCACCTGCTGGTTGAGTCCGGTGAGCACGACCGACCAGATGAAGGAGGCGGCGAACACCACGCCGAAGAGGGCAAAGAGCGTCTGTCGGACCGGGGCCGCGAAGCGGCATGCGAGCCAGTAACCGAGTAGGTGCAGCAGCGGCCACACAATGAAAATTTGCCCCTGGATCGACAGCGACCAGAAGTGCTGGAAGAGGCTCGTCCCGGCGGCATCGGCCGCGTAGTAGTCGGCCTGGGTGGAGATGAGCCGCCAGTTTTCCACGTAGAACAGGGAGGCGAGTGCATCCCAGTTCACCGCCTGCCACTCGTGACGTGGCAGGAGCAACCACGCTGCGAGCACCGTGAGCAGAATGACCGCCGCGGCCAACGGGAGCAATCGTGCGAACCGCCCGAGGATGGTGTGCAGCGGTCGCGGCCTGTGCCAATGCTCCGACCGCACGGTGAGCGAGCGGGTCATGAGGAACGCCGAAACGAGGAGGAACACATCCACCCCGCCCGACACGCGCCCGAACCAGATGTGGAAGACGACGACGAGCACGAGCGCGAGTGTGCGCAGCCCCTGTACCTCGGGGATGAATCCAAGGCTGTCTTTTGACGGTTGGCTAGCAGCTTCGGGGCGGCTGACGCGCACTGATCCGGCGCGTGCGGACGAGGCAGAGCTCAACGGTCAGCGCCTTTCTCACTCGGTCGATGGACGCGCCCAGTCTAAAACGACCGCGCAAAACCGCGACTGTCTCGTGGTGAACTCTCACTGACCGTCGGTGCAAATCGTCCTCGGCAGCGCGCATCGGCCTCGTCCGGGCAATGCTCCCGCGGCAGCGCAACTCAGCCTCAACCGGGTGATGCACCTTCGCAGGACTGCGACCCTCGCCTGAGCTGGGCTGAGCTGAGCTGAGCTGAGCCGAGCTGGGCGCCGTGCCCGGGCTATTCTTCCTCGCCGGTGGTGGTCAGGATGTCGCCCGGCGGGCTGCGGTCCACCAGCTCACCGCTGCCGTACACATCCGCGGGCCACCAGTCGAGCTGCGGATGCAGAATATCCGCGAAATGCTGCGCGAGCGAGCGCGTGTACGTGTCGGTGAGGTGATTGTCATCCTGGAATACCCACAGGCCGCCCTGCGAGGGCGCACAGAACCCGCCCGGACAAATCTGACTGTGCAAATCAACCCAAATTACGCCCTCAGCAACGAGCGCATCGACGAAAGCCGGGTCGAGGTCGGCCGCGACCCCCTCGCGACACTCCGGCGCATCCGTACCGAACTCTGCCGCACATTCGACCAGGTCGCGGTCGAATCGTGGGTTGTCGCGCACCGCCACAATCTCGGTGTCCGGTGATCGCTCGCGGGCCTCGGCGATCCAGTCGAGCAGCGCCCACTGCGAGAGCTCGCGCGTGAGCGTCGACTGCGTGCCAAAGAGCACAACCACGTCGGGCTGTTCCTGCTCGATCCATTCGAGCACCGTGGGCCAGAGCGCCTCGCAGTACTCGCCGCGCTCCGCCGCCTGCTCGATCGTGCACGCCCAGGCACCGCGCGTGTGCAGCGACCAGGTCGGCTGTCGCTCCACCGCTTCCAGCAGCGCACCATTGAACTGGATGCTGTGGGAGTTCCCCAGCGCGAGTACCTTTCGTTCCGGTTCGGTGCCGGTGGTGTGCGGCATGTCGTAACAGAGCTCGGTCGCAAGCGGCGCATCCGGATCGCAGAGCTCGCCGGGAACGGAGGTGTCTTGGCGGACAAAGTCGATGAGCTCCTGCGGCGGCTCGAGGGTTCGGTCTTCCGCATTCGCGCCGAGATTCGGGATGTCGAGGCTCGCATGGTGTTCGCGGGCGTCGAGAATTTGTCCATCGCGGCTCCAGGACGCACCGGTGATGACGCCCGTACCGATTGCGAGCAGCAGGACTGCGGTGAGGCCGGGCCGCCAGTTCTCGCGCCACCAGCGTCGGATGGCGGTCGCGTCCGAGCTTGCGCGCGCCCCGGCGGCCCGCTTCGATCTCCGCAACCAGGCGAGCAGTGGCTGCTCGACGAGCCGCGCGACCAGATACGAGATGGTGACCGAGACTGCCAAGACGAGCGCGCCTTGCCACCAGTTCGCCGCATCCAGGCCCGAAACCGCGAGGAACAGCACGAGCACGGGCCAGTGCACGAGGTAGAGCGCGTAGGTGTATCGTCCGGCTGATTCGAGAGCGGGATGCGCGAGTAGCCGATCGGCGCCGGTGCGGGTTGGGGGTCCGGAAGCGAGAATCACCAGTGCGGTCGAAATCACCGGCCACAGCGCTGCCCATCCGGGGAAGCTCGCTTCGACCGGGAGCAGCAGTCCGCAAGTGAGGACGCCGAGTAGCCCGATCCAGCTGAACCACGGCCGGAACCACTCGAGGATGCGCAGCCACGGCTGGATCAGCGCAATGAGCGAGCCCGCCGCGAACTCCCAGAGTCGTGCGCCGGTGTCGAAGTATGCGCGTGGCTGGTCCGTGGCGGTGAGTTGCAACGCGTAGCCGAAGGAGAGGCCCGCGACCGCGGCGAAAATGACCAGCAGCACCGCTCGCGGCGGCAGTTTGAGGAACCGCGCCAGGAGATCACCGATGCAGTGCAGCGCTGCCCAGAGAATAAAAGCCTGTCCTTGTACGGACAGCGACCAGAAATGCTGGAACGGGCTCGGGCCCTCGCTGCTCGGGTCGAGGTAGTTGACCGACTGGTCCTGCAGGTGATTGTTTTCGAAATAGAACAGGGATGCGCGGGCCGACTCGAGCGCGCTCTCCCACAGCGGCGCGGGGTAGATCACTACCACCGCAAGCAGAATCAGAATGATGGCGGTCGTCGCGGCGGGCAGGAGCCTCGCGAACTTGCCAATGAGATGGCTGATGGGTCGCGTGATGGCGCCAGCTTCCGCGCGCGAGGTGAGCGAGCGGGTCATGAGATACGTCGAAATGACGAGGAACACATCCACGCCGCCCGACACCCGACCGAGCCAAATATGAAAGACCGCGACGAGGATGAGGGCGACAGTTCTGAGGCCTTGAACCTCGGGAATATATCCGAGCGTGTTTCGGCTAGGCGCTGCTTTTTGCGCTCCCTGCCCAACACTCATGCCCTCCAATGTACTGATTGCTTGCTGTGCTCGAGGGCGCGAAGTTTGGTTTGCGTTCAAGAAGGTGGGGTTGCCTGTTAGGACGCATTCGTCGATCTGACGGGTGGAGTTCCATATGAAAGCGACAACATGAAGCGAATCTCAGTCATTGGCTGCGGATATCTCGGTGCCGTGCATGCAGCGTGCATGGCCGAGTTGGGCCACACTGTGGTCGGGATTGATACCGACGAAGCGAAGATTTCTGACTTGGCGGCGGGACGGGCACCCTTTTTTGAGCCGGGGCTGAATGAGCTGCTCGAACGAAACGTTGCGGCCGGCCGATTGAGTTTCAGCACGAACTATCAAGATGCAGCGAAAGCGGACGTGCATTTTCTTGCCGTCGGAACCCCGCAGATTGCGGGAGGTGAGGGCGCTGACATGCGGTTTATCGATGCTGCGACGGATGCGCTGCTCGAGATTTTGCCTGGCGGCTCGGACTCAGAGGGGGCGAACTCGGGTGGGTCTGGCTCGGGTGGGTCTGGCTCGGGTGGGTCTGGCCCGGACGAGGCGGTGACTAATGATTCGGATGCTGGGAAGAAGAAGCGCCTGCTCATCGCTGGTAAATCGACCGTCCCGGTCGGCACTGCGGCTCGTTTGAGCGAGAAGTTTGCTGATCGTGGTGCGGTGCTTGTCTGGAATCCCGAGTTTCTTCGCGAGGGGTTTGCGGTGAAGGACACGCTGAGCCCTGATCGTATTGTGTATGGTCTGCCGGGCACGAAATCCGACGCGAAGTTCGCCGAGAAGCTGCTCGACTCGGTGTATCGCCAACTGCTCGAGGACAAGACGCCCAAGGTTGTCACCGACTATGCGACCGCTGAGCTTGTGAAGACCTCCGCGAACGCATTTCTTGCGACAAAGATCTCGTTCATTAATGCGATGGCCGAGCTTTGCGATGCGACGGGCGCTGACGTCACCACGCTCGCGAAGGCGATCGGCCACGATGATCGGATCGGTAAGAAGTTCTTGCGCGCGGGCGTTGGCTTCGGTGGTGGATGCCTGCCCAAGGACATTCGTGCATTCATGGCCCGGGCGGATGAGTTGGGTAGCGGTGAGTCGTTGAGCTTCCTTCGCGACGTGGACGCGGTAAATACGCGGCAGCGCTCGCGGGCAGTGGAAATTCTGCAGCAGCACCTTGAACGTCCATTGGAGGGTGCCACGATCGCGGTACTCGGTGCCGCGTTCAAACCGGACAGCGATGACATTCGAGACTCGCCCGCACTGGACATCGCGGCGAAGATTGCCGAGCTGGGCGCGACGGTACGCATCACTGACCCGCAGGCGGCGGATGCGGTGCGGGCCCGCCAGCCCGGCCGCATCGTTGTCGACACGGTCGCCGAGGCCGTGGACGGCGCCGACGCGGTGGTGGTGCTCACCGAATGGAAGGAATACAAAAAGCTGAACCCGAAAAAGGTCGGCAAGCTAGTGGCGAACCGCTTCGTGCTTGACGGTCGAAACTGCCTGGACCCCGAAGAGTGGCGAGAGGCAGGCTGGCAGTACGTCGGGATGGGGCGGCGCTAAGCCGCGCAGGCGACTGCTACCCGGCGAGTTTGTCGGTGGGTGAGATCCAGCTCGTGTTGGTGTGTTCGGGTATCGGCTTTGGTGGGTTTGCTTTTCGGTAGGTGATGTCGAAGCGTTTTCGGCCGCCGAGTCGTGGTTCTTGGCGCGGGTCGATCGTTGCGGGCGGGATGAACCACACCGTCCCGCCGCTGCGACGCGCGCCAGGTGGCGCCTCGGGATTGTGGACGATTCGGATGTCCCAGCCGGCGTGGACCCGGTGGTGGCAGGTGGTGCACAGCAGGATCCCGTTGTCGAGGTTCGTGGTGCCGTCGTGGGCTTTCCACCAGCGGATGTGGTGGGCCTCGGTCATGCTCGGTGGCAGGCCGCAGAACGCGCAGCCACCGTCACGTTCGACCAGCGCGAGTCGTTGTGCGCGGGAGAAGTGGCGGGCGTCGCGGCCGAGGTCGAGCACGGCACCGTCGGTGCCGAGTACGGCGGGGATGATGTTCGCGGCGGCGGCGAGTTTCCGGGCGGTAGCAATATCGATGAGCGTGTTCCCATCGATTGACGCGAGCCCGGTGCGCGCAGGCCCGGCCAGGCTGGGTGTCGAGCCCGGCTCGGACGCGGACTCCAGCTTCGGCTCGGGATCGGGATCGGTCACGGACTTCAGCTCGGGCCCGGGCTTGGACTTCGGCTCGGGCTCAGTCTTCGGCTTGGGCTCAGTCCTCGACTCGGACTCAGTCCTCAGCTTGGGCTCCGCTGCCGGCCCGGCGTCGTTCGAGGGTGCGGGATCTGTCGTGCCACGAGCGTCGGTATCGGACTCGGTGTCGTGTGCACTCGAGGCCGGTGGCAGAAGGTCGTGTTGGTCGATGCGCACGACCAGGGTGGTGGACGGGCCGGGGAGTTTCTCGTGGTCGCAGCCGATGACGTGCTTGGCGAAGTCAACGAGTGCGTCGGCGTGGATCTGGCTGATGGTGCGGCGTTCCGCATCGACCGCATCACGCGGTGCGGGATCCACCGGCCGGAACGAGACACTCGACACCCGACCAGCCCCGGAAACAACGCCGGGCGAGGCCACGGTGGCCAGTGCAACCGTGGTCGCAGCAGCACCGACAACTACGCCCGCGCCGGCGCCTGTGTCGGGACTGGTGCCTGCGGTGGCGGTTTCCGATCCTGCTTCTGCCGTTGCGGTGTCTGCGCTTGTGCTTTCGCCGGCTTCCGTCGCGGCTGCCCCTGGTCGATGCACTGACTGATGCGCCGAGCGACCCTGATGGTCCGGCCTGCCCGAGGTATCCGGGGTATTCGCGGTGTCCGGGGCGTTCGGGTCCTCGGGATGGTTCAGCCCGCGGGAGCTGCGCAGCACGCCGGTGGCGTAGGACTGCAGCGCGTGGGTGATGTACGCCCCGGACTCGCCATCGAACTGGCCACGCACGTACACCATGCCACTGCTCGTATCGGTGCGGAACGACAGCCCGCGTTTGCGGCGTTGAGCCTCGATCGACGGCGCAACTCCGTCCGGATCGAGATGTGCTTCCAACCGCGCGACGACTTGTTCGAAATCACGCAGCGGCATGCCCATCACGGCCGTGTTGACCAGTTCCCGCTCCCCGTGCCGGAGCTCGACCGGATCAAGATGCGGCCTGGTTGCCAGACGGTTCGTGGACGTGACGATCTCGTTCGCGTACGCGAGCCCGAGTTCCCCGGAGCGCAACGCACTGGCCACGTGCTCGGTACGGGCGGGGACGCGGTCCCCGGTGAGGCCGCGCTCGCCAACGATCGCGGTACCCACACGGGCGAGGGTATTACTCACACGGGTATCGGTGCCGAGGCGTTCCGCCACAAACTGCTCCGCAGACCGGTAACCGTGCCGGAACGCGAGCCGTTCCTCACCCAACGAAGCGCGCGACCGGTCGCGCAGCTCACGGGTCGTGATCGCGAGCACCGCACCCAACTGGCGGTAGTGGCGCGCGAGCGAGTCAACAAACTCAAGCAACGAAGATTCAGATAGAGCCTCAAGCTCGTCTTCAAGCCTCGGACTCGAGGCCACCGATTCGGCCCAGTTGGAATCCGCACCGCCACTGTCTTCGCTCGCAGCTTCGGGAAATATCCCGAGGCTGGACCAGACCTCATTCAACTCGCGAAACGACTCGGCGAGTCGAACACGATCACCCTTGAACGCATCGTTGTCGGTGGCTGGGAGCATATTGGGGTCAGACAAGGCCATGGTGGTTCACCTCCTGGAGCGGCTTTCCCGAAGAGGTTACTCAGGCATCAAACATAATTTCTAGACCTGTGGATAACTCAAGGAAATATCATAGTGAAAAGGTTCGATGTGGATAAACACAGAAAAGATTCGACTGTGCCTGTCTACCCGCCCAGTGCCCGGTGCGGGCCACGAGAGATTCACGTCGCGGGCACCAGCTACCCGAGCATTGACTGTGTCGACTCCCCATGTGAGGACCGGTAGCGAGAAAACAGCATTGCGAATGGGGAGCGCGGGTGGGCGATAGCGAACCCGTTGACGATTCGGATGTCCTCACAGGCGAAAGCGCAACCACGCCTTACACCACAACAGGCTCGATCGTGTGTTGGTGCGAGGCTCAATCAGCCCCGCCACGAAGTCAAATGCAATGTGTGAACGTGCAAGGAAGCGCCCACCGCCAAGCCTCGAGCAGCATAACTTCGGGCGCAACAAAGAACCCACAACCGAGTCCCGACATCAAAAACTAAGGCGTCGCCTTAGGCGTCTCTGTCCCAGTCGGTGTCGGGGTAGGTGTCGGCGTTGTGGCCGGGTCTTCATCCGTCCCTGAATCTGGGTCGGTAGGTTTCGGATCCGTGCCGGGATTATCGCCGCCAGGCTTGGTTGGTGTCGGCGTGACGGGCTCCGTGGGCGTCGGTTTCGTGGTGGGCCCGGGCGTTGGGGTGGGTGCAGTCGTCTGTGTTGGCTTCGGCGCCTCCGCGTCGGGCTGCACGTCGGGAAGGGATTCCGGATCGATTTCGAGCGTGTCCTCGTCTGGGTTCCAGCCTTCACCCTCGGAGTCTGGGTCTTGGTCTGGTTCCCATTCGATCGAAGGTCGGTCGATGATCTCGACGTCTTCGCCATCTGCATGGCGCTTCAGGAATGTGTACGGGTCAACGTGCGTGCCCTGCACAATGATCTCCAAATGCAGGTGCGGACCGGTGGACGAGCCCGTGTTTCCAAGCGAGCCAATGCGCTCGCCAGCGAGCACCATGTCGCCAACTTGGACGGTCGGCGAGCCAGTCTGCAGGTGGGCATAGACCGAACGAGTGGACTTGCCATCGATCCGGTGCTCCACGACGACGTAGACCCCGAGGCCGCCGTTGTCGACAAAGGACACATCAATCACGATGCCGGCAGAAATCGAGCCGACGGGCATCCCGACCGGTCCTGCAAAGTCAAGTCCGCGGTGGTTCGACGAGCAGCCCGCACACGGCGACTTGCGGGGGCCGAAACCTGAGGTGATGTTCTTGTCACCAGTCGGCAGTGGCCACTGGACCGCCTGTTGCGCAACCGGGCTCTGTCCCTGCCCTGAGGTTGCGGAGTTATTGGCGCTCCCGCCCTGCCCCGGAGTTCCCGGGCTGAACGCGCCGTCACCGATCGCGCCGTCACCGAGCGCCGAGTCAGGTGTGTTTCCGCCACCTTGACCACCTTCAACGGTCTCCGGTGCGGCGGATGAATACGAGGGCTGGTTTGGAGCGGGTGCAGCGGTTGGGATGGTTTCGATCGCGAGTGGGTCCGTTGACGGATTGGCAAGATACGCGCCCGCCGTCGTGGTCAGGGCTGCGACCAACACCGTTGCGCCGGTGAGGCGTGCAATTTTGCGCCGTTTAAGCGCCCCTAGGGAAGGTGAAGCGACATGCTTGGGCGACAACGGAGTGACTCCAGGAAAACGTAGTTGATCGTGGAGCCGTAAAACACGGCTAGACGATTCTACGCACAACTATCTGGTGAATATCCTGCACAAATCAGTAGAGTTTGGTGACGCGCGAGTGAACTAGTGGCAAAGTTGTCCGGGCGGCGCTACTTCCTGGTGGTTTCGCGTCGGTCTCGTTGGATGCGCTGGCTGCGTCGGCTGAGAGGGATTCGCTGGCTGCGTCGGTCGCGCTGGCTGCGCTGGATGCGACGGCGGGTCGGCGAAGTAGCCCCAGCAATCCTATGGGTCGCGTCTCGGGTCGACAATGACCGAGATTGGCCCGGTACGAGCCGGAACCGTCTGACGCGGCAGTACGGAAACATCCTGCACGCGCAGTTTCGAGTAGATCGCGAAATAGGACAACAAGAGCCATCCACCCTCGATGAGTAGGCGAGACTCGGTCATCCCTTGCACCACAAGCGCCACCATGAGGAAGAAAGGAACGGCCGTCACGCCAGCCAAATGGCTGTGGCTCGGGTTCCGCGGTGAGGTAACCATGGGGGTGTCCGGCCGGTTGATTGCGATCCACCAGGTGCGAATAAACGTCGTAAATACCAGTCCGATAAATAACGCTAGTCCGATGAATCCCACCTGCATCCAGACATCGAAAAACGCGTTGTGCGCCTGGTGATAGGGGAGTCCGTCGATGACCGCGAGATCGTCAAACTGCGGGAGCCACGGTGCCCAGTAACTGATCCAGCCAATACCGACCACGGGCGACTCCGCGCCGAGGCGGAACACCGCGCGCCAAATATCGGCGCGACCGGTGAGGTCCGGGGAGCGATTCATGAGCGCAAATATCTGCTCGTTGAACGCCACCGCGATATAGCTGCCGACAACCAGCCCAACGCCGACTACCGAATACATCACCCAGCGCCATCGTCGCCGCAATCGTCGCCCCAGCACCACAAGCACTGCGGCAAATACTACGAATGCGAGTGCCACATACACCGTCGCGGAATTGGTGAGCAGAATCGCGATCGTTGCCAGCGCGATCGAAAAGATGCCGCGGACTCGTCCGATGAGCCGGTCAAACAGCTGCGCCGCGGTGACGATCAGCGCAATGAGGGCGACCATGGCGAGGAGATTGCGGTTCCCCATAATGCCCTGGAGTGGTCCGCCGTCGAAGAGGTCACTTCGGGTCCAGAAGTAGCCAATCGGCAGCGGGTCTGGGATGTTTTCGGTCGCGAGCAGGGTCTCGAGGACTCCCGGACGCAGATACGTTGGTGGGATGACACCGCGCGGCGCGAATATCGCTGCGGCCAACTCGAAAAGGAGCGAGGCCAGCACGAGCAGTCGCATTGCGAATCCGAGTGCTCGAATGAACTGCATTCGAGTCAACGTGACGGCTACTGACAGGGCCACCACGGCTGTTGCAATTTGTACGACGCTACCCGCGGCGGTTTCGAGGCGATATTGTGACCACAGCACGGAAATAGCGCACCACGCGACAAATGCGATCAGCCCCGAAGGGAAATGGGCCAAGCGCAGGGGCGGTCGCGCGCGGATGAGCTGAATCACCGTGAGCGTAATGATGGCCGCAGCGAGGATGCCGTAGCCAACCCAGCCGACCGTATAGCGAAAGAGATCGCCGGCAAATACGAGGATGAGCGTGGCTACGAGCAGAATCATCTTCGGCGAAAAGCCGGTCGCAATTTCGGCATTCCTTGCCCACTTCGCCTTGTCGCCATTTGCAGGCGCGGCTGATCGTGGTTCGGGCAAAGACATGAACTTCATTGTGACTGATCGGTGATCAATGTCACGAAGCGAGATCGATATCGAAACTTGAATGTGACTTGATGCACAGCCTCAATCAACTCGTAGGCAAGCGAGGAGGAAAATTAAGTCAACGCGACACGCCGATGATGCCAGGGGAATCTGGAGTGAACGATGATGTTGGCGTGACATTTGGGACGGTTGTTACTAGTGTGATTTATGTTGTTTGAAGTGGCGACACGCCGTTAAAGGGGAAAATGATGACAAGTCTCGCTGCGCTGCTCAGGCGCACGAAGCCAGCCGCCGGGGGAGTCGCCGCAGCCATGGCGACCGCGCTCATCCTTTCCGGATGTGCCGGCACCGGTCCAGGCACCGAAACCGAAACGACCACCGCACCCGAAACGCAAGTCTCTGAACCCACGGCCGCCCCCGACGATCGACAATCAGTGTCGGTCGTCGTGCTCGCCGCCGAGTACAACGAGGGCGCGGGAACCATCGAGGTGCGCTCGATCGTCACCGACCACATCGGCGAGGGAACCTGCACGATCACCGCGACCTCGACCGATGGAGCCACCGAGACTGCTACCGCCGAAGCACTGCCGGATGCGCAAAGCACCGTCTGCCCCACGACACTTGTAGAGGGGTTGGATGCTGGTGACTGGAGCGTGGTCGTCTCGTTTGAGAGCGATGAGGCAGCCGGTGAATCAGAATCGACACCGGCGGAGGCACTCTAATGAAGACCTGGCTCAAGAAAACGCTCGGGATCGGCGGCGTCGTCGCACTGGCTGCGGGCCTCGGCTACAGCGGAGTGGTAGCCGCGCCTGCCGCGGAAGCTGCTGACGCATCCAAATTCGACGCCGGCATGATAATCACCGACTCGCTCTTCTATGACTCGGATGCGATGACTGCCGCACAGGTGCAGGACTTCCTTAATGAAAAAGGTAAGAACTGTACTTCGAACTGTCTCAAGGACCACAAGCTCAACACCACCTCTGAGCCCGCCACCGCTCGCTGTGACGGATACACGGGACGCAAGAACGAAACTGCCGCGCAGGTGATCACGAATGTCGCCGAATCCTGTGGAATTTCTCCCAAGGTCCTGCTCGTGATGCTCGAGAAAGAGACCTCGCTGGTCACCATGAAGGCGCCACAGGGATGGCGCTACGACCGTGCGATGGGCTACTACTGCCCGGATGACCCCAGCCGTCCAGGTTGGTGCCACCCCGACCACGCGGGTCTGTTCAACCAGATCTACAACGCGTCTTCGCAGCTGCAGCGCTACCACCAGAACCCGAACAGCTACGGGTATGCCAAGGGCAAAACCAACAAGATTCTCTACAACCCCAAGAAGTCCTGCGGCACGAAGAGCGTGTACATCGAGAACCAGGCAACTGCCTCGCTCTACATTTACACGCCCTACACGCCGAATTCGGCTGCGCTGAACAACCTGTACGGCACCGGTGACGGCTGCTCCTCGTACGGTAACCGCAACTTCTGGCGCCTGTACACCGACTGGTTCGGTTCGACCAAGGCGAATGCGCCGGAGAAGCCGGCAACCCAGCCGAGCACCACCGCGACGCCGACGCCGACTGCGACCAAAACCCCGGAGCCCACTGCGACTCCGACGCCAACCACGGCGCCTAAGCCGACCACGGCCCCAACGCAGACGACGACGCCTCAGCCCACCAAGACCACGGAACCGACGCAGACCTCCAAGCCGACCCAAACGACGGCGCCGACAGAGTCTTCGAAGCCCACAGAGACTTCGAAACCCACAGAGACTTCGAAGCCGACCGAGTCTTCGAAGCCGGACAGCTCAAACACTGACAGCACTGAGGGCGGCAGCTCACTCGGAGCTTCGCCGAGCACCGGCGGCTCGCAGAGTTCCAAAGACGACAGCGTCTCGGATGACGACAGTTCGTCGAGCGATTCCGGCACCACGAGCGATTCCGGCACCACGGACAACTCGGGGAGCACCGATGGAAGCTCATCGAACGACACCGTGACCGAGGCCGGAGCTGCGGACAACACCGCAACCAACGGCGCAGCATCCGACGACACTGCGGCAAACGACGCAGCATCCGACGACACTGCGGCAAACGACGGCTCGACCGGCGGCAGCGACGACACCGATCCCGACGAGAACCAGACACTCACGGTGATCCCACCGAGCGACCAGACGGATGGTGGTTCGACCAGTGGCGATGACTCGGAAGTATCGGCGAAGGATGATTCGCTCACCGTGGTTCCTTCGAACAGCGCGGAAGCGTCCGCAAGCGATGATGAGGTGCTCGCCCAGACGGGTGCCGCGCAACTGCTCATCATGCTCGGTGTGATCGCCTCGCTCGGTGTCCTCGGCGCAACGGCGCTGACGGCACGCCGAAGCCGAACCTAAGGGTTCCACCAGCGCTAAGCGCGCCATATAGTACAACCGGGCTCGAGGTCGATACCTTGGGCCCGGTTGTATTTTTCCCACCAACCTCGGGAAAATTGTTAACTCAAGGGGATACGCTCGCAGGAATGTTTGTCGCAATCGAAAACACGCCGCTTCGCTATGCCTGGGGTGCGAAGGGTGCATTGACCCAATACCTCGGAACGCAAGGCGCACTGGTCGACCCCGACCACAACTCTGGCGACGACACACCCATCCAGGCCGAGATCTGGTTCGGCGCGCACTACGGCTCGCCCTCGCGCATCCTCAACCCCGAACAGACTTCGGGCGCACGTGACCTTGCGGAATGGATCAATACCGACCCGGACACGGCGCTCGGTCGCTACGCCCAGGGCTTCCGCGAGGGCGATCCGGTCCGTTTGCCATTCCTTTTAAAGGTACTGGCCGCGGGGAAGCCGCTTTCGCTCCAGGTGCATCCATCGCTCCAGGGTGCCCGCCAGGGATTCGCGCGTGAAGAGGCAGCTGGCATCCCTCGCACCGCGCCCAACCGAAACTACCGCGACCCGTTCCACAAGCCCGAACTGCTCGTGGCGCTCAGCCCGCAAATGTCGGCTGTTGCCGGTTTCCGTGACTTCACCGAGGTGCGCGGTCTTGTCGAAACGATCGCGAGGGTCGCGGGGGATGCCTTCGGCGAGTTCGCGGATCGCGTGATGCGCGTTGACGGCTCCGAGTCGCTTGGATGCGTCGTCGAGTGGGTCCTGTCGGGGGCACCGGCAGCCCTCGAAGCGGCAAGGGCAGTGGATGCGTGGCTCGGGTTGGAGGGTGAGGGGCAAGACGCCGAGGGGCAAGACTCCGACCGCTACGCTCTCGAGCGTGACAACCTCCGCCAAGTGCGTGAGGAGTTCCCCGACGACGCGGGGGCGCTCATCGTGCTACTCATGAACCACATCCTGCTTCGGGCGGGGGAATCCATCTACGTGAAAAGCGGGACGATCCACGCCTACCTGAGCGGGGTCGGCGTCGAGATCATGGCCGCAAGCGACAACGTTCTCCGCGGCGGCCTGACCAAGAAGCACGTGGACGTACCGGAGTTGTTACGCGTGCTGAACTGCTCGCCAACGCCGCCGCCGAGGCTCGAAGCAAAAACCATTGCCGAAGGCCACACCCTCTTCTCTGGAGTGGAGCCCGACTTCAAGTTGCAGCGATTCACCGCGGCGACCGCCACGGTGCCGGTGGCTGGACCCGGTATCGCGCTGTGCCTCGGGGATCGCGCGCAGCTTCGCGGCGGCAGCGGCACCGTTATTGATCTCAGCCGCGGGCAGTGCGTGTACATTACGGCAGACGAGCAGCGGCTCGAAGTGATTGCGGATGATCTCGTCATCGGTTCCGCAGCGCTCAGTGCCGACGTTCCACTTCCGATATAGGTTTCGCCGCGAATTCACAGTCGCGAGCGGGCCAGATCGGCTACCGAATTAAATAACTGAGTTCCATCGGCGCGTCGTATCTGTGAGTTCCACGGAACTTTAAAGCCCTAGTTTAGACTTCCGCCCCCTTCGGCTTGACGGGAGGTGAACTACAGCGATGTAATTAGTATCGTTGGTTGGGCAAGTCGTTCGACCGAAAACGTGGGGGTGTGCTAATGGCAAAGCTAATCAGGTCAGTACCAGACAACTGGTACGTTGACCCGCTTGAACTGGGAGTTCCGGGTACCGAAGGGTACGTCGGTGACGACAATCCGTTGTCGTGGCAGGCAGACGCACTCTGTGCGCAGACCGACCCCGAAGCTTTCTTCCCCGAAAAGGGCGGCTCGACGCGCGACGCGAAGCAAATTTGCCAGTCCTGCGAGGTGCGCAGCCAGTGCCTCGAATACGCGCTCGAAAATGACGAGCGATTCGGCATCTGGGGCGGTCTCTCCGAGCGAGAGCGCCGGAAGCTACGCAAGCAGGCATAGACACGGGCAGGATCGATTGCAGCTGGAGCGTCACGCGTGTGACGCGAGGAGAGCACGCTTTGAGACCGCGGCGCCACCCCACGTGGCCGCGGTCTCAAACAGTTTCCGGCTTGCCGTTAATCAATACCCGTCGCCGCGAACGCCGAAACTAGCATTCGGATAATGCGACCAAGAGTTACTGCCATCGTCGTCGCGCACAATGCGGCGAATCCCCTCGGGCGCACCCTGGAGGCCTTGGGGGCGCAAACTTGGCGACCCAATCGCACCGTGCTCGTGGACATTAAGTCACGCGATAACACCGGCGAGATCATGGCCGATTACGAGCCCGACCTGCTGGTGTCGGTCGATGAACGAGCATCCTTCGGGGAAGCGCTGCAGGCTGCGGTGCGCGAACTGAGCGAGATCGACGAGGGCGACCTGGCGCGCATCCAAGAATTCGGTGCCGCTGGCGAAGACCCGAACGACTGGCTCTGGTTCCTCTCGGCAGACAATGTTCCCGACCCGGACGCGCTCGAAGAGCTCCTCGACACGACTGAACGTAACCCCTCACTCGAGATCACCGGACCAAAGGTGGTCCGCAGTGACGATCCCGCAGTGCTCGTTGAATACGGTGAGTCGGTCGCGCCAAACGGTGAGTCGGTGTTGCTGCACGAGGATGCGCTGGATCAGGGCCAGTTCGAGCACCTTTCTGACGTGCTCGCGGTTGCCTCCGCGGGGATGCTCGTTCGTCGCGACACCTGGGATCGACTCGGTGGCTTCGATCCCGGGCTCGATGCTGTTGACGACGCCCTCGACTTTTGTGTCCGCACCTGGCTGAGCAACGGTCGCGTCCTGCTGAGTCCCGGGGCGCGGGTCGAATCGCAGGCTGAAAAAGCCTCCGGTACCGCGCGCTACGGCCGCAAAACCCGACCCTTGCAGCGATATCGCATCCAACGCACCGCGATGCTCCACCGACAACTCGTGTGGTCAAACCGGATCGAATTCTTCTTCCGCTGGCTGCTGCTGATCCCCGGTGCCTTCGGCCGCGCGGTGCTGCACCTGCTGCGGAAACAGCCCGGCCGCATCCTGCCCGATTTTCGCGCCGCCCTCACCGTGCTCTTCGGCCGCACCCGAATCGGTGCCGCTCGTCGCAAATTTAATGCGACGAGCAAGCATCCCTTCTCGAGCCTCGACCAACTGCTGATTTCATCGCACGAGTGGCGACGCATGGGCGCGAACCGGCGCGACGAGTATCGCGCGATCATGCAGCAGGGCCGCGACCGATTCAACTTCATTACCGGCGGTGGCGGATGGGTGGTGCTGCTCGGCGTCGTTGCGGCGATAGTGCTGCTCTTCCCGCTTCTTCGTAGCGCGACCATCGCGGGCGGGGCGCTCCTGCCGCTGTCGACCAACGTTGGTGAGCTGTGGGGTAATACCGGTTATGGTCTGCGGGATGCCGGTGGCGGGGTTGGCGTCGCCGATCCCTTCACCTTCCTCCTCGCCATCCTCGGCACGATCACCTTCTGGCATCCGAGCCTCATCATCGTGGTGGTCTGGATCATCGCCATCCCACTCTCTGCGGTCGGAGCCTGGTACCTCTTCGCCCGAATCACTCAGCGCGCGTGGCTGCGCGCAGTCGGGGCAATTGCGTGGATGGCCTCCCCAACCCTCTTTGTCGCGCTCGCCGAAGGGCGCCTCGGCGCGGTGCTCGTGCACATTGCGTTGCCCTGGCTGTTCTTCACCGGATTCGCCGCTGGCCGCAGCTGGGCTGCCGCGGCGGGCTGCTCACTGCTCGCTCTCGTGATCGCCGCATCCTCACCAATGCTCATGCCGGCGCTGATCCTGATTTGGATCGTGTCGGTGGTCATCGCCGGCCGCGGCTGGGTGCGCCAGATTTTTCTCCCCATCCCGGCGATTGCGATGTTCCTGCCGCTGGTCGTGTCGCAATTCAACCGCGGCCGTCTCGAGGCGGTATTCGCTGATCCGGGACTGCCGGTCGCTACCGAACCGACGCGAGGCTGGGAATCGGCACTGCTCTTCCCCGAACAGTCGCTCGGCGGCTGGCCACAATTCCTCGAGGGCTTCGGGCTCGAGATCAACCTCTGGCTCGCATTCGCCATTGTCCTCGCCCCGATGGCGCTGCTCGCGTTGTACGCGCTCATCACCCGCGGCTGGCGCGTTTCGCTCGCGGGAATCGGCGTTGCAGCGCTCGGATTGGTGACCGCCGGACTCGCCGGAGGCATCGCGCTCACGCAGTTCGCGGGCGAGCCCGTCTACCTGTGGGTTGGCCCGGCCCAGTCCCTTGGCTACCTCGGTCTCATCGGTGCCGCACTCGCGGGAGCCGCCTACCTTGGCCCGGTGCGTATCCCGGTCTCGGCACTCGCACTCGTCGGGGTGCTGCTGCTGATCGTGCCGCTCGCGCCCGTGCACCTGCTGGGTAATGCGAAGGTCGAAGCCTCGGATGCTCGGACGTTGCCCGCCCTCGTGGATGCGCAGGGCCAGTCGGCCAACCAACTCGGCACCCTTGTGGTTACGCCGCTTGCCCAGAATGAGCTGCACGTCCACCTCGAGCGTGGCTCGGGCTGGAAGCTCAATGAGATCTCCACCCTGTCCACGACGAGTATGGAACCGAGCGACACCGATGAGCGGCTTGCGGAGATCGCGGTCGGATTCCTCTCGGCCGGTGCCACGAACCCCACGGCGCAGCTGCACGAACTCGGTATCGCCTTTGTTCTGATTGTGGATGCACCCACCAGCGGTGGTGCACTGGAGGAGCGGCTCGTTACGGCACTGTCCACGAACGAGGCGCTCGAAGCCGCCGGTGACACCGGGGAGTACGGCATGCTCTTCCAGGTCGTGAACGCCGCCGAACAGCCCACCGACCCTGAACTCGCACAGCGACTCGACCTCACCAACCTGCAGAACGAACTGGGTCGACTGATGTTGATTGTGCAGGCCGCGGTGCTCGTCTTCGTGGTGCTGCTGTCGTTGCCGACCGGTGGCCTGGCTGCCCGCGTGCGCTCCCGAGCGACCTACGGCACGCGAAGCTGGGAGCAGCTCGACGAAGTCGCAAAGCAAGACTTTGATCAATACGGTTCGCTCGCCGATGACACGGTTCGCGTGTATTCCGACGCAACCGGCGATCACATTGACGCGGGATCACGAGGAGGACTTCGTGGCTGAAGACACTGACCGCCCGGGCACTGACCGCCCGGACATCGACCAGGAGCTGCTCAACCCGCCGGAGTTCGACCCCTACGCGGTCCCCGATCCGGAAGCCGTGGCCGAGACTGAAGCCGCGGAATACGAAGACGAGGCGCTCGAGATCGACAAGACCGCGCCGTCGACCACCGCATCCGCGGCAACCGTAACGAGTGCTGGCGGCTCCACTATGGCTCGGCGCGTGCGCAAAGCGCGCCGTCGCAGGCGGGGACGCAAGGCAATTGCCCGTCGCCGCAGCGTCGTCGGCGCGGTCGCCCAGACTTTCGGCGCGATTGCGGCGCTCGGCATCGTGGCCACCAGCGCCTGGGCGCTTGGCTGGATGCCGCTGCCGGAGCACACCGCCGTTGCGGAATCCATCCAACTTGCGCCCGCCGCGGGCGATCAGCAGCGGGTCTGCGCGGGTTCCCTGCAGCAGCTTGGGCTCGCGAGCGATGCGAATGAAGCGGTCTCCGTGGGCGAGAGCACTGTGAATTCGGCAGTGTCCGGAAGCGAAGTCGAGATCGTGCAGCTCGGTGAAGAAGGCACCGATCCGATCAGTGTGGAAGCGCCGGGTGAGATCGACGGCCAAAGCACCGTGTTGAGCCCCTCGCAGTCGCTCACCATCGGTACGGCGAACACGACGGGACTGTCCGTGACGAACTGCACCCAGCCGAGCGCAACGCAGTGGCTTATGGGTGGCGCAACCACGATCGGGCACACGCTCGTGCTCGACGTGATTAACCCCGGAAACACCGATGCCCGCGTGAACTTTGAGGTGTACAGCATCGAGGGCGTCGTGGTGCCGGGGCCCGCCGAGGTCGTCGTGGGCCCGGGCGAGCGCTACTCGCTCAGCCTCGGTGGCGTGAATCCGGACGCCTCGGCATTCGCGATGAAGGTGTCTTCTACCGGCTCGGGTGTTTCGGCGTTCCTCCACGAGACGATCACTGACACCCTCACCCCGATGGGGTCCGAGATCGTCGGAGCCACAGCACTGCCCGCAACGCAGCAGTCCTTGCCCGGCATATTCGTGTACGGCAGGCCGGATGCGGAAGTAACCGCACCGGCAGAGATCGGCACGACCCTGCGCATCCTCAACCCCAACGAGGAAGTGGCGACGGCAACCCTCAGCGCGATTGACGCGAACGGTGAAGTTGCGCACACGCAGGAAATCGAATTGGCGGCGACTCGAATTGTCGAGCTGCCCTATGCGGATGTACCCGAGGGCGAGTACACGATCACGCTCGATTCCGACCTCCCAGTGCTCCTGTCGGGCCGCGTCTCGCCGCTGGACGGCAATGAATTCGCGTGGGTACCCTCATCCTCGACGTTGGTCGGCAGCGAGCTCGTGCCCATTCCCGAAGGCCCCAGCCCGCGACTCGCGATCTTCAACGCGAGCGAGGAAGCCACCGAAGTGCAGATCGACGGCCAGGCGGTGACGATTGAACCGCTCGCAACCCACACGGTGGCCGTCACCGGCGGCGACGCGGTCGAGATCGAGGGCGGTACCGGGCTCACCGCGGCCGTACACTTCTCCGCACCGGGTCAGCTCGCGAGCGCACCGGTAGTTCCTGGCAATGCGGATGCGGAGCCCATCCGGGTGGTCAAGTAACGCGGATGCTCGGGCTGGCCTCGCGCAAGGTGGCGTAGGCGAGCGGCTAGTGCCGGTGGAGAATGTCCTCGAGCCCGCCGCCGAGGAGGTCATTGACTGCGAGCATGACCGTGTGCTCGACGTATTCGCGATACCGCACCTGGTCGCGCGGCTCGGAGAGCGAAATATTCACGAGCCGTTCAATCGGGACGCGGAAGAGCACGACACGGTCCGCTGATGCGACGTGCCACCGGTTCGAATTATTGTGGCCCTGCTCATTGGAAGCGGGCATGGATGCGATGCCGACCTTGACATCCTTCATCGCCTCCGGTGCGACCGCACGTAGGAATCCGACGGTCTCGCCAACCACCTGGTGAAAGCGAGGGATGCGGCCGGTGAGTTGCGGCAGGTGCGGACCCGCGACACTCGAGCGTAACGCCCGTCCGTGCCGTGAACGCGAGCCGCGGTTGCGCCGGCTGCCAACGCTTCGCCTCGAACTTGCCATACCCATCAGCCTACAGTGCGGATCTCGGAACGCTCGGCTGTGCATATCTCCGGATTCGCTCGTTGCCGCTATCGTTAGCCTATGCATTCCCGCCCCTGCTGTCGGGTAGCGTGCTCCCGCCGGGCGGAGTTCACGCTCACTTTCGACTACGACGACAAAATGGCCGCGATCGGACCCCTCGCGTTCCGCGCCGAGCCACACAGCTATGACCTCTGCGGCCTCCACGCCTCCCGCACGACGGTGCCCGAAGGCTGGAATCTCATCAAGCCCGCACCGATCACGCAGGATTGGCGCTAGCTTCGCGCGAAACCCCACTCTGCACCACAATGTCGTTTGGTCGGGGTAGGTTATCGACCATGCATATTGGGACTCAGCGCGCAGCGTCTACCGAGCACGGCGACCTGCAGCAAGTGGTGAAGAACTATGACATCCGCGGCCTCGTGGGCGACACCCTCACCGAACCGCTCACCAGGGCACTCGGCGCTGCCACCGCCGATGAGCTGGAACTCGCCGGCGAAGAGCTCGTCATCGGCCACGACATGCGCGACTCGAGTCCCGCGTATGCCCAGGCTTTTGCGGAAGGTGCGCGGCTGCGCGGCGCCAACCCCGTGCACATTGGCCTGTGTTCGACGGACATGAACTATTACGCCTCGGGGGATCGCAACGCCGCAGCGGCAATGTTCACCGCCTCGCACAACCCCGCCGCCTATAACGGCATCAAAATTTCCCGAGCCGGGGCCAAGGGCATTTCCTTCGATACCGGGCTGCGCGCAATTCGTGATCGCGCCACCGAATACCTCGAGCAGGGCATCCCGGAAGCCCCCAACCCCGGCACCGCAGCCGAGACCGAGGTGCTCGCAGACTATGCCAGCTACCTTCGCGAGCTCGTGAATCTCTCGGCCATCAGACCGCTGAAGATTGTGGTGGATGCGGGCAACGGCATGGGCGGTTACACCGTCCCGGCGGTTCTCAGCACAGCCGCGGGCCTGCCGAGGCTGCCGCTCGAGATCGTACCGATGTACTTTGAGCTGGACGGCAACTTCCCGAATCACGAAGCGAATCCGCTGGATCCGAAAAATCTTGTCGACCTGCAGCGGCGCGTGGTCGAAGAACAGGCGGATCTCGGTCTCGCCTTCGATGGGGATGCGGACCGCTGCTTCGTGGTCGACGAGCAGGGGCAGCCGGTCTCGCCCTCCGCCGTGTGCGCGATTGTCGCGGCCCGCGAGATTGCGCGAGCCGGGCAGGAAGGTGAGCAGAACATCCACGTGATTCACAATCTGCTCACGAGCCGTCACGTCGCCGAAACCATCCGCGCCACCGGCGCCACCCCGCTTCGCACCCGTGTGGGCCACTCGCTCATTAAGGCTGAAATGGCGCGCAGCGGCGCGGTATTTGGCGGGGAGCACTCGGCGCACTACTACTTCCGCGATTTTTGGGGTGCCGATAACGGGATGCTCGCGGCCATGCACGTGCTCGCAACCGTCGGGGCGTCCGCGGAGCCAGTCTCGACGCTTGCCGCTCGTCACACACCGTATTTCGCCTCGGGTGAGATCAACTCCACCGTTGCGGATGTTCCTGCCGCCTATGAACGCCTGGTCACGGACCTCGGCCCGGCAGGGGTGGGCGCCTCGATTGACGAGTTGGATGGTCTCACCTTCGCCGCCGGTGGCGAACAGTGGTGGTGGGCGAATATCCGCCCCTCGAATACCGAGCCGCTCTTGCGGCTCAATGTCGAGGCGGCGTCGGATGCGCTGATGGTGGAGGTCCGGGATCGGGCACTGTCGCTCATTCGAGAGGACTAGCGCAAAGCCGGGGCACCCCATAGGAGCAAAGCCCGAGTAGGAAGCCCGAGCCGGCAAGCCAGCCGCCACCGCTCGCGCATGCCGCGTGCAACTTCAATGGTGCACAATTGGCAGTATGGACGTACGCACACCAGACCCCGAATCCTCCGGCTGGATGAGTGAAGACGATCTGGAATTGATTCGACGACGAATACCAATTATCTATGTCGAAGCAATCCCGGTTCGTGTGGATGAAGCTGGCCGAGTTGAACACATCGGCCTGCTGTTGCGAGCGACCAACGACGGGATGATTACCCGCAGCTTCGTTTCGGGTCGCGTGCACTATGGCGAAACGGTTCGCGGTGCGCTCATGCGCCACCTTGAGAAGGATCTCGGCTCGATGGCCTTCCCACAGGTGCCAATTGACCTTTCGCCGTTTACGATCGGCGAGTTTTCGCCGCTGCCCATGACCGATCTCTACGACGAACGGCAGCACGCAGTGGCGCTCGAGTACATTGTGCCGGTCACGGGGGAGTGCGCGCCGCGACAGGATGCGCTCGAGGTCACCTGGGTCACCCCGGAGGAAGCAAAAGACCCGGACCTGCTTGAGGAACTCGAGGGTGGTCGCGGGAAGATTCTGCGGACCGCGTTGGGGTACCTCGGCGCTTGGTAAGCACCTGCGCCTGGTGAACCCCGGCGCGTCGTGAGTCGCCGCTAGCGAATCAACCGCGGACGATCTCGATCCAGCCCATCCGGATCGTCTCCCGCCAACCCCGCCCCGCCAGCCGCATCCCCATCGCGAAGTGCCCGAAGCATGAACGCGCTCGGGTTCGGCGAGGGGCGACGCACCGCGTCCTCAAAAATCTCGAAATCGCGGCGACTAATCTCGACCCAGCCCGGGCGTAGCTTCTCGCCCCAGAATTTTGAATCCCGGGTGAGTTCAAGCAGATCGCGAAGCGGGCGGATAAACGCGAAGCGCGCATCCGGGAGCCACTCGACGTTCACGCGCCAGGGCGACCTGCCCGCAGTCCCGGGCTGATAGGGCGCCTCGGAGGTGACCCGGCCCGCCTGCACGGCCGCGCGCAAGGGCTCACCGTCTGGATTCGACTCCCGCGGACAGTAGAGAATCACACCATCGGCGACCCGCATCCGATCAAGCGGCTCCGGGCCGCCCCAGGCAACCTGCGCGTAGCCACCCTCGATCAACTCCCGTGCACGATCGAGGGGATGCACCATCAGCCAATACCGGATCGCCAATCGTGCACCCCTCAAGTCTCGTTGCGCGAATTCTATCCGCGCGGCAGCGGGGTTAGCGCAGTTCGGTCTTCGGGACGCGTTCGTAGATCTCGCCCGCAACGACGAGGTCCTGCCAGGACATACCCACCGTCTTCAACACGGTCGGCTTTGACGGATCGATCTTCCGCTCGCCGCGCACGAAGTCACGCATCGGAATCAGCGAGTCCGCGTCGATGGCACCTTCCTTCGCCGCGAGCACAATGTCGCCAGCCTCGCGCATCGCGGTCTCGACATCCTCGACGATGACGTTCGAGCGGGCGATGAGCTTCGCATCCAACTCTCGCTGGTCGTGATTGTGCGAACCCACGGCGATAACGAGCGTGCCCGGCTTCACCTCATCGGAATCGAAGAGCGGGTCGGATGCTCCGGTCGCGCAGACGATGACTTCGCTGTCCTTGATGATGCTGTTCGGGTCGATGGAAAGTCCGGTGCGCGCGAACCATCCGTGCTCGGATGCATTCGCCGCGAACATCTCGGCCTTCTCCGGATTGCGGCCGGTGACCACCATGCGCTCCATCGTGGGGCGGATCGATTTGATCGCCAGCGTGTGCGAGCGCGCCTGCGAACCGTAGCCGTACATGAGCATCCGCACCGGGTCCCGGGGCAGCAGCTGGTCGGCGACCACCATCGAGACCGAAGCGCCGCGGATTGAAGTGAGCTCGGCGCCGTCGATGATGGCGCGCGGGGTGGTGGTTTCTGCATCCATGAGCAAATACAGGCCTTGGACGCGGTCTTTATTGCGGCCGAAGTTCCCCGGGTTCACGGAAATGAGCTTGGCACCCACCCAGCGAGAGGTCTGCGAGGGCATGAACAGTAACTGTTTTTCGTCGGCTAGGGGCAAAATTTCCCGAGCGAAATCCTCAGCCGGTTCGACGCCGTTGAGGAGCGCATCCTTGAGCGAATCGATCGCGTTCCGATACGTCACGTGCTTACGGATGTGCTGGGTGGTGATGTGCGGAATCGTCACTATTGGCCCTTCGTGTGCGTCCTGAGCGTGCCTCTATTGATCCTGCCGGACGAACGGTGTGCTGGTGGCGACCATGCCGCGCTTTCGACCGGAGGACGAACGTTTCCCAAATGCTAACTGGTCAACGCTGGTCGGAGCCTGCCATCTGCTGCGTGGCCGTGCGAATTGCTTGAATGAGTCGATCAATTGCGGTGTCGGGGGTATCCCACGCGGTCATCAGCCGTACTACGCCGGGTAGCGCGGGCCAATCATAAAAACTAATGCCGCGGGCACGGACGGCATTGGCAACACCCGGTTGGAGCTTCGCGAAAACGGCGTTCGCCTCGACCGGGAGTGGCACTTCACAGCCCTCAGCCTCGCGGAGTTTCGCGGCGAGCGACCGGGCCTGGGCATTCGCGTGGCTGGCGTTTTCCAGCCACAGGTCACCTTCAAACAGTGCGAGCAGCTGCGCGGCAACGAAACGCTGCTTGGATGCGAGCTGCATCGAAAACTTGCGGATAATCTCGATCCCGCCCACCGCATCCGGTTCGCGAACCACAATCGCTTCGGCGATCATCCCACCAATCTTGGTGCCGCCGAGTGAAACCACATCGACGCCCTCGCTCATTTCGGCGAGTGTCGCGCCCGAGGCTGCGGCCGCATTCGCGAGCCGCGAGCCGTCGAGGTGGATGCGCATCCCCGCCTTGCGTGCGGCGGTGACGAGTTCCCGAGTCTGGTCGCGGGAATAGACCGTGCCGAGCTCGGTGGAGTTCGAAAAGGACAGCACGGTGGGATAGGCCCGGTGTGGATCCTGTGGCGAGGTGGCGCTCGCAGCCCGTGCGATATCGGCCGGGGTGAGCCGGCCGTCTGGTTCGGCCGCGGTGAGGAGTTTGATCCCCGCGATGCGCTCGGGGGCGGCCTGTTCATCGGTGTTGATGTGGGCGCTGGCGGCGGTTAATACGGTGCCCCAGCGTGGGGTCATCGCCTGGAGCGCGACGAGGTTCGCTCCGGTGCCGTTGAACACCGGATAGATTTCCGCCCGTGCGCCGAAGAGCTCCCGAGCGACTTCGCCGAGCCGCGCGGTGTAGGGGTCGTCGCCGTAGCCGGGGACATGGCCGCCGTTCGCGGTGGCGATCGCGTCAATGACGTGAGGGTGCGCGCCCGCGTAGTTATCGGACCCGAAGTGGATGCTCTCGGGATTGTGCAGCGATTCCGTCACGGTGCTTCTCCTTGTGGCTATGGCGCTGTGCGCGGGCTCCAGAAACGAGGTCGACTGCAGCGACTATGCCGTCTTTGCGTTCGAATCTGGTGTGCGCGGACTCCAAGTCACCAGGTAGCGGCGGTCGAATCGCTTCGAGCACTTTGCGCAGGAGACGTCGCGTTCCTTCGGCTTCCGGAAGCGATAGATTTCGTGCCCGTTGGGGCACACCCCGACCCATTTCGCGAACTCGTCGGCGATTTCGGCCTGGTGGGTGCGGCCGCCGACGTAGCCGATTTCGGCCGCGTAGAGCTGCCACACCAATCCGTGCCCTTCGTGGGCGCCTACCTTGGCGTGAGCAATTTCGTGCAGCAGCGTCTGCCGAACCTGCTCATCGGTGTGTTTCTCGGCGAGGTAGCGCGAGACGGAGATTTCGCGACGGTCAAAATTGCATTTGCCGGCGCGGGTTTTTGCGCGGTCGAACACGAACGACCATGAGTCATCCAAATATTGCGCAATGAGCTCGTTTGCCCACTGACGTACGTCCCCGAGGTCGGCCAAGTCAGTTGTCGATCGTGGTGATCGGCTCGTCAATTTCCTCGGTGGAAGTGCCTTCGAGCTTCGCCCGCACCGCACGAATCGCGAACTTCGTCGAGTTGGTGGCGTCCGCCGGGATCCCGTCCGATTCGCGATATTTCAAGGCGCGCTCAAAGTCTTCCAGCGCCTCATCGAGACGATCGAGTTCCGCGAGCACTTTGCCGCGATGCTGCAGCGAGAATCCGGCGAGCTCACCCCACTCGTGGGCGACCGCTTCCTCAACGCAGCTCGTCAGCTCATTGAGCGCAGTATCGAGTTTGCCCTGATACTGCTCTACTTGCGCGCGGCGAACGCGTGCCGCGAGGGAGTCCTCACGGGAGCCGGTGAAGCGCGATTGGCGCAGCGCCGCCTGCGCTTTCTCAAATGCCTCATCGAGCCTTCCGAGCATCCGCAGTAACGCGACCTGCTCGTTCAACGCGGCGAGGGAACGGAATCGTTCGATTTCCTCGAGGCGCGAGGCAGCAGCATCCGCGTCGATGCGTTCGCGCAGCGTCTCGGGATCGTAGCCAAGGATAATCGGGGAGTCAGACACGCCAACGAGGTTAGCGGTTTGAGTTTGGGAAGTAGGTAGGCACCGCCGGGGTGCCGGATTTTTGCGGTTATTTCAGCACGGGGCCTATTTCTCGAGCGTTCGCGGTTCTTCGCCGGGCTTCAGCGGTCGGATGCGGATCGACGAGTTTGTATCGTCGATCGAAATATTCGACACGGCTCGCCAACCGTATTCGGCAAGGAGCGTCCACAGCGAGTCGCGATTGATATCGGTGCGATTGCCCTTCGGGTAGATCAGCCACACCGCCGGAGTTTCGGCGAGGTTTGTGAGTTGGCTATCGAGGAACTTCGTTGCGGTGGCGTGATCGGGTGCGTTCACCGCAACGAAGTCGGCTTCGTCGATGGTTGCGACTGTGGTGTGGTCGGATGCGAAATCCTGGACTGCCGACGGGAGATCGTTGACCTCTGGCCAAAACGCCACGGTTGCGTCGGGCTTGAGGTGGAGTCGTTTCGGAAGTGGGCTTGGGTTGGATGATGTGCTCACGGATGCCTCCTCAGGCGGCGGTGCCTTTTCCGGGTTCAGGATACTCCGGGCCTACGACAGGACGCTGGCTTTAGGGTCGGACGCTGGGTAAACGACTGCACGTTCAGCCCACGACTGGACGCTCGGCTTACGAACGCACGCCGAAAACGCTGCCGCCGGGCGCGGGAGACGCACTGGCCTCCGCATCCCGGACCGGCGCCGCACCGCGCAACCAACTGTGAGTCTGACTGCCGCTGTGCACTGTCGCCGGCGGAAACCCACTTGCGGCGAGCCTCGCGAGGCCCGGGAACTCGCGATGTTCGAGAGACGCGACCGCGACAATATTGCCGAATCGTCGTCCCTTGAATACCGCCGGGTCGGCAATGAGCTGCGTCGGCCCAATCGCCTCTCGGATGGTCGCGACCTCGCCGCGGGCGAAGGAAAGGTCGTAGCCGTCTGAAATATTGACGAGCAAGATGGCTTCCGGCGCGAGGAACGATTTGATCTCCTGAAAAAACTCGAGACTCGTGACGTGCGCGGGAGTCTGCGCGCCAGAAAACACATCCACGATCAATGCGTCGACCGAGCCGTGTAATCCGCGCGGGAGTTTGAGTAGTTGTGCTCGCGCGTCGCCATAGCGGATACGGATGGATGCGTGGCTCGGCAGCGGCGCAATCTCACGCACAAAATCAACGAGATCCTGCTCGAGTTCGATGACTTGCTGTCGCGACCCGGGGCGCGTGTGTTCGAGAAAGCGGGGGATTGTGAGTGCTCCGGCGCCGAGGTGCAGTGCCGTGAGCGGTTGACTTGGTGGGAATGCGAGATCGAGCACGTGCCCCATGTGGCGCACGTAGCCAAAGCTCAGTTCACTCGGGTCGCTGAGGTTGATGCTGGACTGCGGGGTGCCATCCACAAAGAGGGTGATGTAGTCGCCGTCCTTGTGCGCTTCCGCCTTGCGCCCGGATGCGAGCGTCGCCGTGAAGTTCGTGTCTCGCCGCTTCCGTGCCATGCCTCCCATCCTCCCACTTCCCGCATCGAGTGCTCGCGCCCTCCCACCACCCGCGCAGATCCCGCCTGCCGCGCAGAACCCGCCTGCCGCGCAGAACCCGCCTGCCGCGCAGAGCGACGCTCACCTAGACCTCCCGCGCAGATTGGGCGGGCGCGACGCAGCGCAGCGGGGCGAAGTTAGGGGACCCTAATCTTTTGAATCAATCAAATTAATCTTTTGAATTGGTCAAAAGAGCGCTACACTGGGATGCATGACGACGACCGAATCCCACACCTGGACTCACCGCCTTCGCGCGGCAGGTTTGCGTGTGACTTCACGTCGTCTCGCGCTGCTGGATGTGCTTGATGCGCATCCGCACGCTTCCGTCGACGAGATCTATACGCACACCGCTGCCGTTGTGCCGAGTCTCACGAAGCAGGCCGTGTATGTGAGTTTGGATGACTTCCTCGCGAGCGGTCTGGTTCGCAGGCTTGATCCACCCGGCTCTCCGGCCAGGTATGAGACCCGCACCGACGACAACCACCATCACCTGATCTGTGATGAGTGCGCAAAAATCGTCGACATTGACTGCGCCGTTGGTGAAGCACCCTGCATGTTCCCTCATGCGGATGGCGTCACCGTGCGTCTGGCTGAGGTGACGTATCGCGGGCTCTGCACCGAATGCGCCGCCGCAGCGAGCTAGACCGTACCGAATGCGCTGCTGCCGCCAACTAAATACTTGAATCGCAACCCACATTCCGCCAATCCAATATCGAGGAGTGACTGTGACCCAGTTCGAATCCAACATTGACCCGACGCTGCCGTCGACGCGCCAGAACGGCGCACCCGCAGAGAGCGACCGCAACTCGCTTTCCGTGGGCACCAACGGTCCGATCGTTCTGCACGACGTGCAGCTGGTTGAGACGCTTTCGGCGTTCAACCGTGAGCGTGTGCCCGAGCGCAACCCGCACGCCAAGGGTGCCGGTGCCTTCGGTGTCTTCGAGGCCACCGAAGATGTGTCGCAGTGGACTCACGCGCACATCTTCCAAAAGGGCAACAAGACCCGTTCGCTCGCACGCTTCTCGACCGTTGCCGGTGAGCAGGGCTCGCCCGACACCTGGCGTGACGTGCGCGGTTTCTCGCTCAAGTTCTACACAGAAGAGGGCAACCTCGACATCGTCGGTAACAACACCCCCGTGTTCTTCCTTCGCGACCCGATGAAGTTCCCCCACTTCATCCGCTCGCAGAAGCGCCTGCCTGACTCGGGTCTGCGCAGCGGCACCATGCAGTGGGACTTCTGGACGCAGAACCCCGAGACCGCACACCAGGTCACCTATCTCATGGGTGAGCGCGGCCTTCCCCGCAGCTGGCGCGAGATGAACGGCTACTCCTCGCACACGTACTCGTGGATCAACAAGGACGGCGAGATCGTTTGGGTGAAGTACCACTGGATGTCCGACCAGGGCGTTCACACGCTGTCGAATGAAAAGGCAGAGGAACTCGCCGGGTCGGATGCGGAATTCCACCGCCGCGACCTCTTCGACAACATCGAAGCGGGCAACCACCCCTCGTGGACGCTCAAGGTGCAGGTCATGCCCTACGACGACGCGAAGAACTACCGCTTCAACCCCTTCGACCTCACCAAGACCTGGTCGCACAAGGACTACCCACTGCACGAAGTTGGCAAGCTCACCCTCAACGAGAACCCCACCAACTTCTTCGCTGAGATCGAGCAGGCAGCCTTCGCTCCGTCGAACTACGTACCGGGTACCGGTATCTCACCCGACAAGATGCTCATGGGTCGTATGTACGGATACGCGGATGCACAGCGCGCCCGCATCGGCACGAACTTCGCGCAGCTGCCGGTGAACCGTCCGATCAACAAGACCAACAGCTACACCTTCGACGGCAACATGCGCTTCGACCACTCGGGCAACGCCCCGGTGTACGCACCGAACTCCTTCGGTCGTCCGCACGCTGACGAGACCGGCCCGGTCGAGAACACCTGGACTTCGGATGGCGAGCTCGTCCGCAGCGCCTACGCTCTGCACGCGGAAGACGACGACTTCGGTCAGCCCGGCACACTCGTGCGCGAGGTCTTCAACGACGCACAGCGCGACCAGTTCGTGGAAACCGTTGCCGGTGCCCTCGACGGCGTGATCGAGCCGGTGCTCTCGAACGCATTCCAGTACTGGAAGAACGTTGACCAGACCATCGGTGAGCGCATCCAGCAGCGCGTCCTTGAAAATGCTGGCGGCGACTCCGTCCCAGGTATGGGCAGCGACGAGGACAAGCAACTCGTCAACTGAGCCCGGGCTGATCCCCCGCTCTGAGAGTCACCCTCTCGCCGACCTAACACAAATCGACCCCCGTGACGAACTCACGGGGGTCGATTTGTCGGTATATGACGAAGCATTTCAGGATCGATCGCTTTATTACGTCTGAGTCGAATCCGATATTGCACGCGGATTACGCTGGGCGAAACCGCGCGAGATTGCCGAAATTCGGCGCTAGGCAGTGCGGCGAAGTGAGCGAGCATGGCAACAAAAACGAGCCCCCGAATCCCGGCGGCACAGAAGGTCTCCGCAAGTGCGGGCACGGTGGAGTTCCGGAATGTTACGAAGTCCTTCCCATCGAACGATGGTGAGCACCTCGTGCTTCGCGACATTAATATTTCGGTCCCGCCACGTCACATTGTTGCCATCATCGGTGCGAGTGGATCCGGGAAATCCACGCTACTTCGCCTCGCTGCGGGCCTCGGCGACGGTCCCACCACAGGCGACGCCACGATCGACGGCACTCCGGTGCAGTCATACGATCGCCGCTGCGGTGTCGCCTTCCAGGAAGCTCGCTTGCTTCCCTGGCGCTCGGTGTTCGAGAACGTCGCCCTTGGCCTTCCCAAAGGCATCGACAAGGATGCGGGAGCGGCACGGGTGCGCGAACTCATCGAGCTCGTTGGGCTAGAGAAATTCACCGACCACCGACCGCGCGAAATCTCAGGAGGGATGGCGCAGCGCACCTCCCTCGCTCGAGCGCTGGCTCGCGATCCGGAAGTGCTGCTGCTCGACGAACCCTTCGGCGCCCTGGATGCACTCACACGGTTGCGAATGCACGACCTGCTGCTCGACGTGCACGCGGCTTCGCCCACCACGGTCCTCTTCGTGACACATGACGTTGATGAGGCACTTAAGCTCGCCGACACCGTCATCGTGCTCGGCGCTCAGGAGCAGTCCGGTGGGCGGGTTCCCGGCGCCACGGTTATCGACGTGGTTCAACCCGAAGAAGCGCGCCCCCGCAGCACCACTTCCGAGGAGTTCGGCGCACTGCGTCACCGACTTCTCGACAAGCTCGGCGTACAGCTGTCCTCCGAAGCGTAGGCCGCGGCACACACCGTCGGCACGCACCGGCAGCGCCGCCAGCGCCGGCAGCACCGCACGACCACCACAGGCACCGCTCACCGCACGCCGCCACTCACAAGCTCTCAGCCACCATTACAGTCAAGGAAAACCAGCCATGCACCAGAAATTGAAGCGCGTGCTCGCAACGCTCGCCACCGCATCCATCGCCGCATCTGCGCTCGCGGGATGCTCCTCGGCAGCCGCGGAGGAAGAGCTCACCGAGCTGAATATCGACTACGCGACCTACAACATCCTGAGCCTGGTGATCAAGGACCAGGGCTGGCTCGAAGACGAGCTGGAGGGCGTGGATGTGAATTGGATCTTCTCGGCCGGATCGAATAAGGCCAATGAAGCACTGCGCGCCGAGACCGCCGACATCGCCACCACGGGCGGCGGCCCCGCGGTGCAGGCTCGCGCGAACGGTGCGCAGATCAAGACGATCCTCATCACCCACGCATCCGAGGGCTTCGGATTCGTCGTTGCCGGTGATTCGGAGTACGAATCGGTCGAAGACCTTGCGGGCAGCACGATTGCGGTAACCCGCGGCACGGACCCGTACTTTTTCGCACTGCAGGCACTCGAACAGCACGGCCTCAGCGCCGACGATGTGACACTCGAGAACTTGCAGCACCCGGATGGTCGCGCGGCGCTCGAGAACGGCACCGTGGATGCGTGGTCGGGGCTTGATCCGATCATGGCGGATGGCGAGATTGCCGGCCAGCGAATTCTCTACACCGACGCTGCGCTGGTCAGCCCGATTTTCCTCAATGCGAATGAGTCGTTCATTGAGCAGCACCCGGACACGGTGCAACTCGTGATTGACGCCTATGAGCAGGCCCGTGAATGGGTTGCTGCCAACCCCGAAGACGCGCTGCAGATTTACATGGACGAAGCGGGCCTGGAAGCCGAGGTCGCAGAGCTTGCGCTGAGCCGCTTCGACTTCAGTGTCAACCCGGTGCCGGAACTTGAGGAGCTCGCTCCGACACTCGAGACCATTGGTGGCTTCATGGTCGAGGGCGGCGATGTCGCGAGTGAAGAAGACTTCAACGACGCGCTCGAGACGATTTTTGACCCGCAGTTCGCGCAGAACGCGGCGTCCGGCACGTCGGAGACGGAACCAGCCGAATAGCAGCCGGCCGCGAAACGCCGAGGGCAGTAGCAGCCCGCCGCGAAACGCCGAACCACACACCACGCGCACAAAGAAACGCGCACAAAGAAACGAGAGAAGCATGGTCTCCACCCTCGACCCAAAGCCACAGGTCGCGGTCGTCACGGAAGAACCGTCGGCAGCCGACCCCAAGGTGGACGCACCCGCGACAGACGCAACAACCAAGCGTCGCCGCCGCACCTTCGGCTGGGCAATCGGCGCGATCGTACCGGTGATTCTTTTCGCGCTCTGGCAGTGGTCCACGAGCGTGGGACTCTTCACTCCGGTGCAGCTTCCCGCACCGATCCGCGTGTATGACGCCGCGGTCGATCTCATTGACCGCGGACAGCTCTTCGGGCACATTGGGATTTCACTGCAGCGCGTACTGCTTGGCTTCCTCATCGGCTCACTGCTGGGCGTCATCGTCGGCTCGGTCATCGGGCTCTCGCGCGTGTCGCACCTGCTGTTCGCCCCGACCGTCGGCGCCTTCCGTGCCGTGACGGGGCTCGCTTGGGTGCCGCTGCTCGCACTCTGGATCGGTATTGGTGAGGATGCGAAGGTCACCCTCGTCGCGATTGGCGCGTTCTTCCCCGTCTACACCACGGTGGCTTCGGCACTCCGCCACGTCGACCCGCACCTGATCGAAGCCGGCAAAGCCTTCGGGCTCCAGGGGGTATCGCTGCTGCTCTCGGTGCGGATCCCGGCTTCCCTGCCTTCGATTCTTTCGGGGCTGCGGATGGCACTGGCACAGTCGTGGCTCTTCGTGGTCGCCGCCGAGCTGCTCGCGTCCTCGCAAGGCCTCGGATTCTTGCTCGTCGATTCCCAGAACAACGGGCGAGTGGATCGCATGATTCTCGCGATCATCCTGCTCGCGGTGATTGGCAAGCTCTGCGACACCCTGTTCGCCTTCTTCGAGAATCGCGCGCTCAAGAAGTGGGCCTGAGCGGGCCTGACAGAGCTGTGTGACCCGGCCGGAACCCGCGGAACGTGCTAGCTCGGCGAGTACGCATCCTTCGCCGGGTTCTCGGCCGCCAGCCCGCCCAGCAGTCGCCAGCGGTTGAGGAACCCGCGCTCCTTGCCCAGCGTCGAAGGCAAGCCGTGCCCCGGATAGAACACGGTCTCATCCGGATAGCGGCGAAAGAGTCGCTCGACGCAGTCGGTGAGCAGCTGTTCGTAGCGCTCCGAATCGTCCCAGGTATTGCCGATACCTCCGGGAAACAGCGAGTCGCCGGTAATGAGGCGCGGTGCCTGGCCGGGCACCGTAATTGCGAGCGCCACCGAACCGTCGGTGTGTCCGCGTAGCCCGATCACGTCGAGGCGCAATTCGCCGACCGAAATCGTGTCCCCGTGCGCCACCAAGGTATCGGTGGCCACCGGAATCTCGGGCGCATCCGCGGCGCCCGCAATCGTGGGCACCCCGAGCGACTCCTTGACCTCGGCAAGTGCCTGCCAGTGGTCGGGATGCTTGTGGGTGGTGAGGATGCCGACCGGCTGAACCTCGGGTCGGCTAGCGGCGAGCGCGGCTTCATTCGCGGTGTCGAGCAGCCGCAGCACATAGGGCGCGGCATCGGCAGCATCAACAATGAGCGCAGAACCGGTCGTGGTGTCAACGATGACATAGCAGTTGTTCTCGAAGTCGTTCAACTCGGCATAATGCAGCTCAACGGAGCCGAAGGAATCAAGGTGCGGCAGGTATGGATGCGTCATGACTTGAGGGTACGCCGGAACTGGGGTACCTGTTGCCTCATGTCAATACCTCCGGGAAGGTTGATTCGTTGCCTCAAGTAGA
>NZ_JBQDBE010000014.1:0-96567 GCF_052090685.1 Gulosibacter sp.
TTCAAATGAGGCAACGTATCGAGCTACGCGGAGGTTTCTTATGAGTCAACGCGGAGCATGCGTTTTCAACAAAGAGTCACTATCATTAGCTCATACCCCGGCAAGGGAGGCGGTATGTCTGAACAATCAAAAATGGTCGAACTAGATATTCACAGCGTTGAGGATTGGCGAGAAGTCGCAACTTCGCTGCGGTTGCCGTTGGCAATCGAGTCGTTGAATGGCAAATTTCGTGCCCGACTGCGAAATCTGACGGTCGGTGGTGTGCGGTTTTTTACCGTTTCCGCAACTGAACACCGCTCCGCACCACTTGAAGAGCTCTCACAGCGCGGCGGTGAGCCGTACTACGTCATGGTGCATCAGGTGTCGGGTCGGTCACGGCTCTACCAAGCGCAACGTTCTGCCGAACTAGAGCGAGGCGACATCGCAATTTTCGACACGCTCATGCCATATCGGCGTGAGTTTGTTGAGGGCAGCACGATGCTCATGATGGTTCCGCAGCAACTTATTTCACTGCCGCCGCACGGCTTTGCTCAAATAGGTGGACTTCACATTGCCGGTAATTCTGGTTTGGGTGCAGTTATTTCGCCCTTGCTGACAGGAGTTTCCACAAACCTTAGTGCTTTGGAGAAGCCCGGCGGAATTGTATTTGTGCAAGCGATTGTGGACATGATTTCGGCTTGCGTAATGGAGCGACTAAACCTCAGCGTTTCCGGGCGGTCGAATTCACAGCTCGAATTGCTGATGAAAATTCGCGAATACATCATGGCAAACCTTGGTGATCTGGAACTCAATCCACAAAGAATTGCTGATGCGCACTATATTTCTGTGCGAACGCTGCATGCGCTCTTCAAAGAACAGGGCGCAACGGTCTCCACGTGGGTTCGTGAGCGACGCCTCGAGATGGCAAGGCGCGATTTGATTGATCCGCTCTGTAAAGACCCGATTCGCCAGATTGGTCTGCGGTGGGGGTTTGCGGATGCAACGCACTTCTCGAACGCCTTCCGCCTGGCATATGAAAAGTCGCCGCGGGAGTATCGTAAGTTTGCTCGAGAGGCTGCTCAATCAGCAGACATCGCAAGAACCTAATTTGCTGATGCCCTAATCGCGCGACCAACGTTGAGCAGCCGCTACTGAGCGGAGGCGTACGTGGTCGGAGTGCTGGAGGGCTTCAGCGTCATCGGCGTCATCATCGCAGTTGGTGTGGTGATCGACCGAACAGGCTGGCTCGGCCAGCACGGGCGACAGGTGTTGAACGGGCTGGCTTTCCACGTCGCCACTCCGGCGCTGCTGTTCGGGCTCATGTTCAATGCTGAGCTTGAGGTGTTGTTCAGCGACCAGTTCATTGCCACCGCGGCATCGATGGTCGCCATGGCAGTGGTCTACACCATCATGGGCGCCATATTTCGCTGGGGAGTCGGCCCAACCACCGTGGGGGCAATGGCGTCGAGCTACGTCAACTCCGGCAACCTAGGTATCCCCATTGCCGTCTATGTGCTGGGTGACGGATCGCTCGTCGCGCCAGTCATGCTGGTGCAGCAACTCATCTTGGGCCCGGTGATGCTCGGCATCCTCGACGTCACCTCGGCGACGCGAAAGGGCCGAAAACTGCCGTGGTGGCAGCTTGTGCTGCGGCCCTTCACGAACCCGGTTGTGCTTGGTTCGCTGCTTGGACTGTTACTTAATATCTTCGAGGTGACACCCCCGGGTTTTGTGCTGGAACCCATAGCGCTCATTGGCGCGATGAGTGTGCCCGCAGTATTGCTCGCCTTTGGGATGTCGCTGCGGGACAATGCGTTACCGTTCCGGGGTAAGGACCGCTACCAGGTGGGGCTCGCCACCGTGTTGAAGACGTTCATCCATCCCACCGTGGCGTGGCTGCTCGGGGTGTTCGTCTTCGACCTCGATAGCGTGACGCTGCTCGCGGTGGTGGTGGTCTCGGCATTGCCGACAGCACAGAATATTTACACCTACGCTGCGAACTACAGGGTCGCGGAATCACTGGCGAGAGAGTCGATTCTCGTTACCACGATTCTGTCGGTGCCAGTGATTTTTCTTGTGGCCCTCCTACTGCACCCGTAGCGAGGTTTAGACTCGGATGAGTCTGAAAGGGGCGAAATATGTCGTTTGCCGAAGAAATGATCGTTGCCAACAAGGAGTACGCAAGTACGTATCCGGGGCCGCGGCCATTGCGACCGTCGAGGGAAGTCGCGGTCGTCGCGTGTATGGACTCTCGTCTCCGAATTTTTGGATTGCTCGGGCTCGAACTTGGTGAAGCGCACATTATTCGTAATGCTGGCGGCGTGATTTCTGACGACATGATTCGTTCGCTGACCATCTCCCAGCGCATGCTCGGTACGCGCGAGATTATCTTGATTCACCACACGAACTGTGGGCTGTCGACGTTTTCGGAAGACGAATTTGATGACCTACTGATGCGCGAAACAGGTGCCCGAGCACACTGGAAGGCAGAGTCGTTCAAGGACGTGGACTCGAGTGTGCGGGAATCAATTCGTCGCATCATGCAGTCACCCTTTATCGAACACAAGAACGTGCGTGGCTTCGTCGCCGACGTTGACACCGGGTTACTTCGTGAGGTGCTTCCGTCATGACCGGATTGCGGCGACTTGAAACGTCCTTTGGTGAACTTGGTCTCGAAGCATCGGACACGGGGCTCCGCCGCATTTGGCTGCCCGGTTCACTGCCGCTCGGGTTTGATTCGGCGGCGGGTTCTTCGGCAGCGGAGGCACTGCTTGATCAAGCCGCGCAAGAGCTGATCGAGTACTTTGCGGGTGAGCGACAGTCATTTGACGTGCCGCTGGACTGGTCGGAAGCCACCGGCGGATTTGCCGGCCGCGCGCAGCGTGAGCTGGCGAACATCCCCTATGGCGAGACGCGGAGTTACGGCGAGCTTGCTGACCTACTGAACCATCCCCGGGCCGCTCGCGCGGTGGGTTCTGCCTGTGCGAATAATCCGCTGCCGATCATTTCCGCCTGTCACCGTGTCGTCAAGGCTGATGGCAGTGTCGGGTTTTACGGCGGTGGCGAAGCGATGAAACACGAACTGCTCGAACTCGAGCAGCGGGTTTTGAGCGCAAGTTAGTGACACCGCAACAACCCGTCCGGCTGCGATGGCAGCTGCGGGTTTGGCGCGCGCTGGTTCGGGCGTGGGCGTCGACCGCTGACTCGCTGTATTGGACCTGGTGGCAAGCCCGCAGCGCCGGGATGCGTGCGCAGCGGAAAGTGCGGGGCCGGCGTGCGGTCCTGCTCGCTGACCCGAGCCGGGTGGATCCGGAAAAGCCGGTGGTTGTTGCGCTCTCGGGGCTAATGACCTCTTGGGAGTTCCTCTCGCCGCTGACTGATGGCTTGATGGCACGCGGATTCCAGGTTGCCGTGCTCCCGCAGCTTGGACTCAATATGAGTTCTGTCGAGGCACTCTCGGCGCATGTGCACCGGTTTCTCGACACGCATGGCGAACTGCAACCGGTGGTGTTCGTGACGCACTCCAAGGGCGGGCTCGTTGCGAAACGCGTGCTGCTTGACGATCCGGAAGGTGAACTTGTGGTGGGGGCAGTGGCGCTGGCGGCGCCGTTCGCGGGTGCCACCGCAGCCCGCTATGTGCACGGGCTTACAAAGTTCGGGCGCGAGATTGTGACGTTGCGGGTGGGGACCCCGGCGCAGTTGCAGCTTGAACAAATGGATGCGCAGGATCACCGGATTGCCTCGATCGCGCCCGTGTATGACGAGATTGTGGGGGTGCGTGGCCGTGTGCGGGGTGGGCGAAACCGTGCGGTGAGTTCGCTGGGACACAATCGCCTGCTCAGCGATGATCGGGTGCACTCGCTGGTTGTGGTGGAAATTAATCGGATGTGGGAGACGTGGCAAGAGCACTTGACCGCATCGCCGACCACTCCTCCCAAACCCGTTTGAGATCCTGCGCGGCATCGGCCTGAATCGAGACGCCGCGGTCACCGGTTCGGCGTACCTTCCCTTGAATGAGGAGTAGGGGCGTCCCAAATAGCACGTTGCCGCTTTGCTGTTGCGCATCCTCAAAGAAGGTGGCGTCGGCGCAGCCGGTGCCATCGTCCACGCTAATAAAGACCACTCGTTTTCCCGAACGCATCGGCGGGGTTTGCGTTGCCACACGAACGCCCGCGACGGTCACTTCGGTGCCCCCGCGAAGCCCGAGCAGCTCACCCGCGGGGGTGACCCCGAGTTCGTCCAGCAGCGGCCGGTAGCTATCGATTACGTGCTCGGAGAGGTCGAGCGCGAGGACGTCAAGCTCGGCCTGCACTCGTTCTCGTGAGGTGAGTTCGGGCTCACCGGTGTGCTCAACCGGCGCATGTCCTTCGTGTCCGAGTGTGAGCGGTAGCTCGAGCGCATCCGGCGGTGCTGGCTTCGGCCGTACCCGAGGGCGACGGCGCACCGCAGCGAGCAGTTCACCACGCGTCGGATGCCCCGGTTCGAGCGTGTCGAGGGCACCGATGAGTGCGAGTCGTTCCGCGAGCGGTCTCGATGGCCGCGCGCGCGTGAGGAAATCGCCGAGCCCCTCGTAGGGACGCTCGGCGATGATGCGGGTTTGCTCGGATTCGCTCATCCCACGGATGTCGGCGAGCGCGAGACGAATACCGAGATCGCCAGTGCGGGTTTCGTGTCCCGGTGGTGTGTCCTGTACCCGCTCAACCACGAACCGGTCGGTCGAAATCTGCACATCGATCGGCAGAATGGGCACGCCGATTCGACGAGCATCGCCGAGCAGCAGCCGTTTGGGGTACATCCCCGGATCGTGGGTGAGCAGCCCCGCAAAGAACTCCGCGGGGTAGTGCGTTTTGAGCCACGCACTCTGCCACGTGGGCAGCGCGAACGCTGCCGCGTGGGCCTTGCAGAACCCGAAAGAACCAAAGCCCTTCAACACATCCCAAATCTCGTCGATCTGTTTATCGCTAAAGCGTCGACGGCCCTGGTGATCGAGATTCTTGCGAGTTTGCTGCCGAAACTGCTCCTCAATTCCCTCACCGGAGCGCTCCATCCGTCGACGGAGCTCATCGGCCTCGGCGAGGCTGATCCCCATACACTCGTGGAAGATACGCAGTACCTGCTCGTGGTAGACCACAACCCCGTAGGTCTCGTGGAGAAACGGCCGGAAATCGGGATGCAGCCACTCGGGGGAGGCATACCCGTGCTTCACATCGAGAAATGGACCGACCATGTTGCCCTTCATCGGCCCAGGGCGGAAGAGTGAGATATCTGCAATGAGGTCGTTATAGACATCGGGCTGCATTTTGCCGATGAGTTCGCGCTGACCGGGGGATTCAATCTGGAACATCCCGAGCGTGTGGGTTGTGCGGATCTCTTCGAAAGTCCGCTCATCATCCTTCGGGATCTCGTCGAGGACGACGTGGCCGGTCGTTGACACATAGGAGGCGTCGGGGCTGAGTCCACCACGAACCGCGGCGTGCGGCCCGTGCACTCGTTCGATTTCCTTGACCGCGTAGGCAAGCGAAGACTGCATCCGGACACCGAGCACGTCAAGTTTGAGCAGGCCCATGTCGTCGATATCGTCCTTATCGAACTGGCTCATGGGTAGCTCGATGCCGCTGGGCTGCACCGGAGTGGTTGACAGCAGGCTCGAATCGCCAAGCAACACACCGCAGGGATGCATTGACAAGTGCCGGGGGAGTCGATCCAGTCGTTCGGTGAGGTCGATCAGGAGATTGAGATCACGGTCCGTCTTCGCTTTTTCGGCGAGTTCAGCAAGCTCGGGTTTCTCTGCGAGTACCTCACGGAACTGGCCCGCGTTGAACCGCCATAGCGATTTGGCGATCTCACCAATGTGGTTCTCTTCGAGTCCGAGCGCGAGCCCGGCGTCGCGGGCGGCACCGCGGGCTCGGTAGGTTGAATGCATCGATAACAGGGTGACGCGCTCGCTCCCATAGCGGTTGAAGATCGCGCGGTACACCTCGTGACGACGATCTGATTCGACGTCGATATCGATATCGGGCAGTGTTGACCGTTTATTGCCGAGGAATCGTTCGAAGAGGAGGTCGTGCTCGATTGGGTTCACGTTCGATATGCGCAGCAGGTAATTGACGAGGCTTGAAGCGCCCGAACCGCGCGCCTGGTTGCGCACGCCCAGGTCGCGGATGAGCTCGGATACATTCGCAACGGCGAGGAAATAGGTCGCGAACCCGAAGCTCTGAATCGTACCGAGTTCCTGGTAGAGCCGGTGTTCGAGTGCCGTGCGCGCTTCGCCGACGGGGGAGTCGAAGCGTTCATTGAGCGCTGTGAGACAGCGGTTGCGCAGCACGCGATTGCTGTCTTCAGTAATGCCGAGCACTTCCGGCTCCGGCACCTTGGGCTGTCGCCACCGCAGGTCGCTATCAGGATCGAGTCGGCAGCGGGCTGCGAGCTCTGCGGTATAGCCGAGTAGCCGTTCACGCCCCGCGGCGCCCAGGGAAGTGCGCGAGGTGATGAGTTCGGCGAGCGCGCGCATCCGCTCGGGGGGTTTGAGCCAGGACTGTCCATTGGGCTGTGGCGGGAACTCGCCGAGCGGCTTGAGTTCCCCCGCGGCGTCGAGCACATCGCCGGTGATCGCATCGTCGGGTTCGAGATAGCGCACCTGGTTCGTGAGGATCGCCGGAACCTTACAGTCCTGCGCGAGCTCGAGCATCGCGGCGGCGTGAGTGAGGGATGCGGCGGAGCCCGGCTCGGTGAGATGGCAGACCACTTCAACGACCACTGCGCCGGGAAGCCGTTGCTGCCATTCCACGAGTAAGGCGCGAGCTTGTGCTTTGCGACCGGTTGCGAGTGCCTTACCGACATTCGACTGTGGACCGAGCAGCACCGTGCCCAACTGCTCGGTTTCACCGAGGAGGAATGGCGGAAAGCGCTTCGGTTCAAGCGAGGCGCGGTGCTCACGCTTTGCCGTCGCGTTCGCGCCTCGAGGAGGCACGTGCGCGGCCGAAGTGAGCCGACACAGTGCTGCCCACCCGTGCCCATTAAGCCCACCGTGCGCGAGTACGGTCACGCGCGCATCGGTGGTCTTGCCCTCGGGGGAGCGCAGTGCGAGATCAACCCCCACGATCGGCGCAATTCCCGCGGCAATGCACGCACGGATGTGCCGGACTGACCCGTACAAGCCGTCACGATCGGTGATCGCTGCCTCGTGCGCACCCCACTCGGCCACGCGCGCGACAAGCTGCTCGGGCCGCGCTGTCCCGTGATGGGATGAGTGCGCCGAAGCAACGTGCAAATGCGGAAAGGTACTCATTTCAGGCGAATAACCTCACTTCCAATTCGTCATCCCAGGCTTGCTCCAGCAGCCAACTGCCATCGGGCAATCGTGCGAGATCAAAGCTGCCGTCGAGGCGAACGCGGGTGCCCTGCAGCGGCACCGCATCCACCCGCCACATCTCGCGCTCAAACCGAACGCCAGCCCCGCGCGGCGCGCGAGCATTCGAACGCCACCACGCTTCCCGCCCGAGCCAGGGCTCGGGTGCACTCGTAACGCCGTAGCGCACATTCCGCCAAATGAAGCGCACCGGCGCTCCATCAGGGGAAAGATCTACCTCAACTGACTCACCAACAAACATGGACGGGCTCCCTCACTGTCTCGAAGTAATGTTCGAGAATGAAGCTAAACTGAGCCTACGACATGATCGAAAAAGTAACCAGTCTTGAGGCTGGATACTTGCTGCTCAAACGCGGCTAAGCACATTCATAGGTGCGGCATAGGAACAAGGCGCGAAATGGTCACAACGAAAGGAAATGACCATGACAACCGCACTCCTCCTCGCGGCAGACCTCCTTGCGATCAGCATCCTGGTCTTCGCACTTTTTGTGCCACGCCATCAACGCTTCGACCTCGTGCCCGCGTATCTCGCGGTGAACATCGGAGTGTTTTCGGTCACCACACTGCTTGCCTCAGCGGAGGTCGGAATCGGTCTCGGTCTCGGGCTCTTCGGTGTGCTCTCGATTATTCGATTGCGATCCAATGAGATCGGTCAGAGCGAAGTTGCCTACTACTTCGCGTCACTCGCACTCGGACTGATTTCTGGTTTCCCAACCACCGAGCCGTATTGGCAGCTTGGTCTGCTCGCGCTGGTGGTTGCCGGCCTGTACATCGGCGATCACCCGCTCATGATGCGCACGCGTCGCAGCGCGGTCATTCAACTCGATCGAGCCATCACTGATGACAAGGAGCTCAACACCACGCTTGAGCAGCTGCTCGGCGGTCCAGTCTCGCGAGTGACCGTGCTCGGGCTCGATCTGATTAACGATTCAACTCGCGTGGACGTGCGGTATCGCGTCACACCGAAACGACAAGTTGAGGCGGCACCGCAACGCGTGCACTATCTCGAGGATGTGGCATAGCCGTGAGTGACTTCGCCAGCATCAGTCTCGAGCAACTCAACGACCACGCTTCCCTCCAGACCCGAATTGACCGGAAGTACCTGCTGCCACAGCGTTTGGTGAGTGATCTGCTCGGCGACTGCCCGAGGAATACCCGGGTGCTGCGCATCAATGATCGCGAGCTGCTTGACTATCAGTCCACCTATTTTGATACGCCAACGCTGGGGAGCTATCACCGCGCGGCGTACCGTCACCGGCGCCGCTTCAAGGTGCGTACCCGCCTCTATCGGGATACTGACACGGCTTTCCTCGAGGTCAAACTTCGAGGTCCGCGCGGGCTCACCGTGAAGGAACGACTGCCGATTTCGCGGGAAGACACCCAAAGAATCACCCCTGACGGCAGGCAGTTCATCACCGCTACGATCCCGGCAGATCTGCTCACTGACGACGAGATCCAAGCGCTACAGCCGCAATTACACAACAACTACCGACGCAGCACCCGATGGTTACCCGATGATCAAGCGCGGTTCACGGTGGACACCGGGCTCAGCTGGCGCCTGCCCAGAGGCGGCGCCATGGTGAACGAAGAACTCGCCGTCATCGAAACCAAATCTCCGGCAACCGGTGGCACCAGCGCAGTCGATCACTGGTTATGGGAGCACGGCTACCGGCCGGTGCGAATGAGCAAATTTGCCGCGGGCCTTGCTGTGCTCAATCCCGAGTTACCCGCCAATGCCTGGCATCGGCCGCTCCAGCTCCTCAAGAGCCATTCGAGCATCCAAATCACCGCGATACCGAACGCCGCAACCCCGAACGCCACAACCGCGACCACCACGACCCAAATAAGGACCATCACATGAATCAACGCCGTATTCTTCAGGCTGCCGGAGCGCTCCTACTCACCAGCACGCTACTGACCGCATGCGCCTTCGGCACGATCGCGAGCACCGAACCGAACGAAATTGAATACAACATCGTCGAAGACGGTACCGCTGCCGACACGGTGCTCAGCGAAAACGATGCCAGCACCGTCATGACCACGGCGGACTGGGACGAGACCGAGGCAGTTGAGATTGACCTTGACCAGGAATCCGACACCGTCACGGTGACGGAAGCGGGAACCTATCACGTCACCGGGGACCTGGCGGGAAGCATCCTCGTGACTGCCGCTGACGACGCCAAAGTGACGCTCATTCTGGACGGCGTGAATATTGCGAGTAGCGATGGTCCGGCAATTAGCGTGGAATCTGCCGATGATGTTGCCCTGGTGCTCGCTGACGAGAGTATCAACACGGTCACCGATGAGGGCTCGGCAGCACAGGAAGATATCACGGCGACAATCGCCTCCGAAGCCGATCTCACGATCGCGGGCTCCGGCACACTCGAGGTGACCGGCACCGTGGAAGACGGCATCTCGAGCGATGACGACCTCGCAATTACAGGAGGAAACATCCTGGTCACCGCGGTCGACGAGGGATTGCGCGGCAAAGACTCGGTCAGCATCAGCGGTGGTGAAATCACCGTCACCGCGGGCGGCGACGGTATTAAGAGCACCAACGAAGAGGATGCAGCGCGCGGGTTCGTGACTATTGCCGGCGGAACTATTACGGTCACGAGCGAGAGTGACGCGATCGAGGCGGCAACCGACGTCGTGATCGGGGATGGCACGCTCAACCTTTCAAGTGCCGATGACGGGATACACGCCGAACAGAACCTCGTCGTGGCTGGGGGCACGATCAACATCAGCGAGTCATACGAGGGTCTTGAAGCCGCGGTGATCGATATTTCTGGTGGCGAGACCACAATCCTCGCGAGCGATGATGGTATTAACGCGAGCTCGGGAGAATCCATCGAGGGCAGCGCTCCCGCCCCGATGGCCGAAGCACAGGATGGTGTGAGTCTCACCATGAGCGGCGGTACCGTTACCATCGATGCCGTTGGCGACGGCTTCGACTCGAACGGTACCGCCACGCTCTCCGGCGGCACGCTCATCATCAACGGTCCGGTAGACGGTGCCAATGGCTCAATCGACACCGCCTCGGGGCTCGATATCGTCGGCGGCACGCTCCTCGCCGTTGGCAGTGCCGGCATGGCCGAATCACCCGCGACCGACAGCGAACAGGGGTGGCTGGCAGCATCCGCAACCGGCAGCGCCGGGGACACGATTGAGCTCCTCGACTCCGCTGGCCAGAGCGTCTACAGCTACACCGCGACCAAGGAATTTCAATCGGTAATTTTCTCGAGCGAAAACATCGTGAACGGTGAAACCTACACGGTCAGCGTCAACGGCACGGCTACCTCGGTGGAAGCGGGCACCGCGCTCGCGGGCGGTATGGGCGGCGGATCGGCCGGCGGCCCAGGTGGTGGCCCTGGCGGCGCACGGCCATAGCGGGATCGGGCACAATCAAGTGTTGTTGAATGAATTCATGACCCCGCAAGCCACACCACTCTCGAGGCCCGATGGGACCCCAATTCGCGCGCTCGTTGCCGACGATGAGGAGTATCTAGCCGATTTGCTGCGAATGACCCTTCGCGGTGAAGGCTGGGATGTGCGCACCGCAGCCACGGGCCGTCAGGCCCTCGATATAGTGCGGGAGTTTGCGCCGGACATTATTGTCCTCGACATCATGATGCCGGGAATTGACGGGATGGGAGTGCTGAAGCGCTTGCGCGAGGAACGCAACGAGACCCCGGTGCTCTTCCTCACCGCGAAAGACGAGCTCGACGATCGGATTGCGGGCATTGCCGAAGGCGGCGACGACTACGTCACCAAACCCTTCAGTCTCGAGGAAGTGGTCGTACGCCTTCGCGCGCTCGTGCGCAGGCACGTCCGCACCTTGGCTGCCGAGGATGCACCCGTCCTCAGGGTCGCCGACCTGGAACTCAACGAAGACACCTATGAGGTGTTTCGTGGTGGCGTACGAATCACGCTCACCTCGACCGAGTTTGAATTGCTGCGCTACCTCATGCTCAATTACCGTCGCGTGCTCTCGAAAAGCCAGTTGCTCGACAAAGTATGGGGATACGACTTTGGCGGCAAATCGAGCATCGTGGAGCTGTACATTTCCTATCTGCGAAAGAAGATTGACACCCTCGGTGAACCGCTGATTCACACCGTTCGAGGCATCGGATACACCCTTCGTGAGGAAGCATGACGCAAGTGACGACCGAGTCGCCGCGCGCCAAGCGTCCGCCAATGACTCTGCGGAAGAAGCTTGTGCTGAGCTTTATCGGTCTCGTGTCGCTGTTTGCGTTGGTGGTTGGGACCATCTCGGTCACGGCGCTGCACCGAAACCAGCTTGAGCGCTTGGATGAACGACTCGAACAAACGCTGCACACGCAGTTCAATTCGCCGCCCGGTGGAAATATGGCCGAGGAGGGCCCCGAGTCGCGAATCGGCTCGCTCTTCGTGCTCGTCGTGAACGGCGAGATCCTGCGCGCCGAGTACACGGGTGCCGAAGGTGAGGTCACTGATCTTACCGAGGCACAGATCCTCGCTGTGCTCGAGGCCGCGTCGAGCACCCCCGCAACGGTATCGGTTGACGGACTCGGCTCGATGCGGGTGCAAGCCGCCGAGGTGACCGGCATCGGGGTTGATGAAGGGATGCTGGTTGCGGGGCTTGAGAACGATGACGTGCAGTCAACCACGTGGAATCTCGTCGTGATCTACCTGATTGTCACGGTCGGCGCGATCCTGCTCTTCGCCGCACTCGCCTCGCAATTTGTGCGTCGGGCGCTGCGACCACTCGATCGCGTGGCCGCTACCGCCGCGCAGGTTTCGGCGCGCCCGATGTCGGATGGCAAGGTGAGCATCCCGGAGCGGGTTCCCGAAGCGGACACGGATGCGCGCACGGAGGTTGGTCAGGTCGGTTCAGCACTCAATGAACTCATCGGCAGTGTTGAGCAGGCGCTTGTGGCGCGCGAACACTCGGAACAGCGACTGCGGCAATTTGTCGCGGATGCGAGTCACGAGTTGCGCACGCCGCTCGCCGCAATCCGCGGATATTCGGAGCTCGCGAGCCGTGACGGCAGCGAACATCTCGGCGACACACAGCGACACTCACTCGAGCGAATCAACTCCGCATCCGTGCGTATGAGTGGACTGGTTGAGGACCTCTTGCTCCTCGCGCGCCTCGACGCTGGGCAGCAGCTTCGTCTCGAGCCAGCCGATCTCACCCGAACCGCACTCGATGCGCTTGAGGATGCTCGGGCCAGCCACCCCGATCATGAGTGGGTGCTCGAAGCCTTACCGGAGGAACTTCCGATACTGGCGGATGCATCGCGCATTCACCAGGTGATCGCGAATCTGCTGCGTAATGCGGGTGTGCACACTCCGGCCGGAACACGCGTCACGCTTCGCACCCGGCGAATCGATGACGCGTTTGAAGTGCAGGTCGAGGACGATGGACCCGGTATTGACCCGGAGATTCTGCCGAGCATTTTCGAACGGTTTGTGCGCGGCGATACCGCACGCGGTCGCGGCGAAGGCGGGTCGGCAACCACCAGCTCTACGGGCCTCGGGCTTTCGATTTGCCACGCAATCGTTGCCGCACATGGCGGAACGCTCACGGTGTCGAGCATCCCCGGCAGCACGGTGTTCACGATGCGTCTGCCGGTGAAACGGGCGAAGTAGCAGGGGTGGTTTGGGAAAAGCGGTTTGGCAGTAGCCAACTCGCTAGTCGCTAGCTGGTTCCGTCGGCGGATAGGGCATGGCGCTGCGCGTCTTCGCGAGCGATTCGGAGAGATCCACGAGCTCTGCCGCAGCCGCATCCGGGTCGAGGACGCCGATCCGCGCGAGTTCCTGAATGAGCTTGGCCCCGTTTGGCCCGTGCACCCACGGCACGCGGCGGTCGTGGCGACGCCAGCGAGCCGATGATGATGCACGACCGCCGGCGAGTACCGATTCGGTGTTCGACAGCTGACGGATCGCGATCGCGAGCACCGAGTCGGGGTAGTCACGCGCAAACTCACCGTAGAGCGTCTCGTCGTGCTGCCCGTCATCGCCGATGAGCACCCACTTCACATCGGGGAAGATCTCCGCAAGCTGGCGCAGATTTGCTCGCTTGTGATCGGCGCCGGAACGGAAGAGCCGTTGCGGGGTCGGTCCCCAATCGGTGAGCAACAGCGCACCGAAGGGGTATAGGTTCCGGCCGAGAAAGCGATTCAGCGTGGGGGCCACGTTCCAGGAACCCGTTGAGAGATACACAAACGGCGTTGACTCCTGCCCAAACTTTGCCGTGAGCCGCTGGTACAGCACGTTCATGCCGGGCACGGCCGCACGCGCGTGTTCGTCGAGCACAAAAGTATTCCAGGCAGCCAGCATCGGTCGGGGGAGCGAGGTCACCATGACGGTGTCGTCGATGTCCGAAATGATGCCGATCTTTTGCTCATCCGGCTTAATAAAGATCGGTGCCTCAGAAAACTGACCGTCGACGCTCTCAAACTTGATGGTGCGCCAGCCCGGCTCGAGCGCCACCTCTACCAGCTGATCGATAATGCCGCCGCGATCGGCTTCAAACTCGTGCACGTGGCCGTTGAGATGCACTTTGACCTGGCTATACGGCACGGCGACGCGAACAAAACTGCGCCATCCTCGAACCATCTGTTCCCGATTGCTGCGCAGCAATGAAGGGAAGCGCCGCCGACCTGTCCGCCGCAGTCCCGCCGGGACCATTTGCACCCGGCCGAGCACGCGCACTTGCGTGGTCGAGCCAATGCCGGTGTAGGTCTCGACAACTTCGAGATGCCCCCGCTCTCGTGCCCGACGCATCCTGAACCGTTTAATTGAGTCTTCGATTCGGAACGCATTGTTCACGAAAATTCGAATAAAAGGGATGCTCGCAATGAGTTCACCCATGGTTCGGCGGGAGCGGCGCTTGGCATTCACCCGTTCAGTCTTCCATGCTTGGGGAAATCAAACCCTCACCGCTCGCGCGTACGTTGCCGACGCGCGGATCGACCGGATGCATTGTCAGTGACTCCGCGACAGTCGCGGCACGATCCGCAACGGTGGTCACCAGCGCTTGGTCGCCCACTCGATCCTCGGCAAGCCACTGGGCCGCATCCGATTTCGCCAGAAATACCGGCATTCGATCGTGAAGGGCGCGCATCTCCTCGCCTGCGGAATCCCGAGTCAGGATGGTTGCCGAAAGCAGCCACTCGTCTTCCGGGGTCTTCCACCACTCATAGAGTCCGGCAAATAAAAGGATCGAGCGGTCTTCCGGATAGATGAAATACGGCTGCTTCGAACCATCGGCGTGCTTCTGCCACTCGTAATAACCGTCGACGGGGATGATGCCGCGGCGTTTCTTTACCGCTTCGCGGAACGTGGGTTTCGCGGCGGCGGTTTCACTGCGCGCGTTGATGGCGCGCACGCCGACTGAAATATCCTTTGCCCAGCGCGGCACCAGCCCCCAGCGGGCGAGCTCGAGTCGACGGCTCCCTTTGGCATCGACAACGAGCGGGATGCGATTGGTCGGCGCGACGTTATAGGACTCGGGAATCGGGTCGGCGGGAACCTGCTCGATATCGAGTTCGACAGCGAGCTCGGCACTCGCTCGGGCAACTACGAATCTCCCACACATGCCGACAGGATAGTGGCACTACTCGAAGTCTTTGGCAAAACGGCGATTGAGCCAGCGCTTCGCGAGCCACATAATCACGAAGAACAACACGATGATCGCCACGAAGATATAGCCCGCCCAGCTGAGCTGCGAGCTGAGCTGTTCGTAGCTGGCGGTTGCGAGGGCACCGACTGATACATAGGCCAGCGACCAGATGGTGCAGGCGGGGATCGTCCATGCCATGAACTTGCGATAGGGCATTCCCGCGATACCGGCGGTCAGCGGTACGAGTGAGTGAAGCACCGGCAGAAATCTCGAGATGAACACCGCTAGCCCACCTCGCCGGCTGAGGAAGGTTTCCGCTTTGTGCCAGTTCTCCTCACCGACTTTACGACCGAGTTTCGAGCGTTTAATCGGGTGGCCGAGCCAATGCCCGAGCCAGTAACCAATGGTTTCGCCAAGCAGCGCGCCAATAATTGCCGCAGCGACGAGGGCAGCCCACAGCCCCCAATTCGTCACCCCTATGGATGCGACAAGCAAGATGGTGTCTCCTGGAACGACCAGACCGATGAGCACGCTGGTTTCGAGCATGATGCCGAGACCCGCGACGAGAATCAGGAGAATCGGGTCCAACTGCTGCACTGCGTCGATTACCCAGTCGAGCAGATTATTGACCATCGATGAAGTCTAAATAGGCAACCTGGAGGAAGAGCACAGCTTCTCGACACTGGTGGTATTTACCTCCGCGGGCCCAGTGCTGTCACAATGAGTCGCATGTTTACCGGACTCATCGGCTTCCCGCTCACGCCGCTTCGCGATGACGTCTTCGACGAGGAGGCGTACCGCGGTCTCATTTCGAGACTCACGGGCGCCGGAGTGGATGCGATTGGCGCCTTGGGATCCACCGGGTCCTATGCGTATCTCGATCGTGAGGAGCGTCGGCGGGTGACGCAGGTGACCGTGGAGCACGCCAATGGGACTCCGGTCATGATCGGTATCGGTGCGACGCGTACCTCCCACGTGCAGGCGTACGCACAGGATGCGCAGGCCGCCGGTGCGGATGCCGTGTTGCTCGCGCCCGTGAGCTATCAGCCACTCACCGAGGAAGACGTGTTTGGCCTCTTCGAGCAGGTGACGGCGGAGCTTTCGGTGCCACTGGTCATTTACGACAATCCGGGCACCACACGCTTCACCTTCACGCTGGATCTGTATGCGCGGATTGCGGAGCTCCCCAATGTTGCGGCGATCAAAATTCCGCCGCCCGCAGTGGAAGACGTGGAGTCGCGGGTCGCCTCGATCCGTGCGGCAGTCCCCGCGCACATCCGTATCGGAATTTCAGGTGACAACCGGGCCGCCGCAGCGCTCAACGCCGGGGCCGACTCCTGGTTCTCGGTGATCGGCGGCACTCTCCCGCAAGAATCGCTCGTGATCACTCGAGCTGCGCAGGCAGGGGACCGCGCACGGGCGGTGGCCGAGTCGAACCGCCTCCAACCGCTCTGGGATTTGTTTGCAGCGCACGGCAGTGCCCGGGTCGCGGCGGCGGTGGCCGAGGAGCTGGGGCTCGTTGCGCCGTACAGTCTTCCGCACCCGCTGCTGGGGCTGAATCAGGGCGATCGTGAGCACCTCGTGAAGGTGCTTGAAGAGCTCGAACTGCACTGACGCAGCCGCATGGACTCGACGAAAGTTCTGTCGGGGTTGGAATAGGGAACCCGGCCACGCGCATCCGCGTCGCTACGTCGCTAAACTGGCTAGGTTGCATCCGCACCCGCCCGTGAACCCCAGCCCGTGGAAAGAAGACACCGCAGTGACCGTTGAACGAGACGACGTCCAGCCCGAGGACAGCTACGACTTTCGCCGCCTCGAGGCGAAGTGGCGCCCGGTGTGGGATGAGCTCGATCCCTTTGACACCTCGAATTTTGAGGATGATCGTCCGCGCAAATACGTCCTCGACATGTTCCCGTATCCGTCGGGAGACCTCCACATGGGGCACGCCGAGCAGTACGCGCTCGGTGACGCCGTCGCACGGTATTGGCGACACCGGGGCTTCCAGGTGCTGCACCCGATCGGTTGGGACTCCTTCGGGCTGCCGGCGGAGAACGCCGCGATCAAGCGCGGCGGTGAGCCGCGCGAGTGGACCTACGACAATATTGCGCAGCAGCGCGAGTCAATGCGTCGCTACGCCGCGAGCTTCGACTGGAACCGCGTGCTGCACACCTCCGACCCTGAGTACTACAAGTGGAATCAGTGGCTCTTCCTCAAGATGTACGAGAAGGGTCTCGCCTACCGCAAAGAATCCTCGGTCAACTGGGACCCGGTAGACCAGACCGTGCTCGCGAACGAGCAGGTGCTTGCCGACGGTACGAGCGAACGTTCCGGGGCAGTGGTGGTCAAGAAGAAGCTGACCCAGTGGTTCCTACGCATCACTGACTATGCCGACCGACTGCTCGAAGACCTCGACCAGCTTGAGGGCAAGTGGCCACACAAGGTGCTCACAATGCAGCGCAACTGGATCGGCCGCTCCTACGGTGCCGATGTCGAGTTTGCGATCGAGGGTCGCGAGGAACCGGTTTCGGTGTTCACCACCCGTCCCGACACGCTCTATGGCGCTACGTTCATGGTGGTCGCGCCCGAAAGTGATCTTGCCGAAGAGCTCGTTGCCGAGGCTTCGCCGGAGACCCAACAGCGCTTCCGCGAATACCTTGTCGAGACCCAGTCGATGGGCGCAATTGACCGCCAGAACGCGGATCGCCCCAAGACCGGTGTGTTCCTTGAACGCTATGGCGTGAACCCGCTCGACGGCTCGCGGCTGCCGATCTGGACGGCCGACTACGTGCTGGCCGATTACGGCCACGGCGCGATCATGGCGGTGCCCGCACACGATCAGCGTGACCTCGATTTTGCGCGCGAGTTCGATCTGCCGATTCGGATTGTGGTTGAACCCACTGAAGTTGAAGAGGGCGTGGAGTATGACCCCGCGCAGACCGGTGTGGCCCTTGCGGGCGATGGCCAGCTCATCAACTCCGGTCCGCTCGACGGGCTGTTGAAGGATGCGGCGATCGCGAAGGCGATCGACCTCCTCGGTGAGCGCGGTACCGGCCGTGCGGCGAAGAACTACCGCCTGCGCGACTGGCTGATCTCTCGCCAGCGCTACTGGGGCACACCCATCCCGATTGTCTACGACGAAGCAGGCAATGAGGTTCCGGTGCCGGAAGACCAGTTGCCGGTGCGCCTACCCGACGGCGAAGGGCTCGACCTCAAACCGAAGGGCACCTCGCCGCTCGGTGCCGCGACCGAATGGAAGACCGTCACTACCGCCGACGGTCGTCCCGCCACGCGCGATACCGACACGATGGACACTTTCGTCGACTCGTCCTGGTACTTCCTGCGCTTCCTCTCCCCAAACAATGACGCCGAGCCGTTTGACCAGGACGAACTCAAGAAGTGGGCACCAGTCGACCAGTACATCGGTGGCGTGGAACACGCGATTCTGCACCTGCTCTATGCGCGCTTCATCACGAAGGTGCTTTACGACCTCGGCTACGTTTCGTTTACCGAGCCCTTCACTGCGCTGCTCAATCAGGGCATGGTGGTGTTGAACGGCGCGAAGATGTCGAAGTCGAAGGGTAATTTCGTCAAGCTCGGGGACGAGCTCGAGGCGCACGGTGTGGATGCGGTGCGCACCACGATGCTCTTCGCCTCACCTCCCGAGGAAGACGTTGACTGGGCGGATGTGTCGGTCTCCGGATCTGGCAAGTTCCTGGCTCGAGCCTGGCGACTCGCGCATGACGTGTCCTCGGAACCGGGTGTTGATTTTGCTGCCGGCGACGTCGACTTGCGTCGAGTCACGGCACGAGTGCTCGACGAGGTTCCCAAACTCGGCGAAACCTTCAAACTCAACGTCATCGTCGCTCGCCTGATGGAGCTCACCAACGCCACCCGTAAGGCGATTGACGGTGTTGTCGGCGCTGCCGATCCCGCAGTGCGTGAGGCCACGGAAACCGTTGCCATGATGCTTGACATGTTCGCGCCCTACGTAGCCGAAGACATGTGGGCCCAGCTTGGACACGAGCCTTCGGTGGCGCTCGTGGAGTGGCCCAAGGCTGACCCGGCGCTGCTGGTCGAGGAGTCAGTGACGGCGATCGTGCAGGTAAACGGTAAGGTCCGTGACTCCTTCGATGTCGCGCCCGACATCGACGAGGAATCCTTCACACAGCTCGCGCTCGAGACCGACGGTGCGAAGCGCAATATTGGCGACAAACAGGTCGTGAAGATTATCGCGAAAGCCCCGAAGTTCGTGAACGTGGTTGTGAAGGGCTAGTCAATTTCGAAGCCTGCGACGTGCACTTCATCGTCGATTTCAATGAAGTGCACGTACGCAATCGCTTGACCTGAAATTTCTCCGGCTCCCGGCTCTGCGTAGCCTCTGTCGAGCATTCCCGCCTGCCAGGTGCTGAGCCTGACATTTGTCCAATCCGGGGACGGTGCGGGTCGCACCGTGGTCCATCCGGCCGAGTTATCCGCATCGCTCGGGCGCATTTCGACAGCACCTTCGGCGTAGCTGCCCGGCGAGATGACTGCACTATTGGGAACCTGGCATTCCTCACCGCAGCGCGACACAAAGTCGGCATAGGAATCGTCAATGGCACTCACGTCGATATCCGCGGTGGAGAGGTCATTCTGTTCATCGACGACACCAAATATCGTCGCTGACCACGTAATTGTGGGTGGATCAGGAACGAGAAAATGCGGTTCTAGCGTGACCTCATGTTCGCCGGGCGGCACGAACCACGCGTTTTCTTCGTCGCCATAGACTTCAAAGAACTGGCCGGTGTCGACGGTCATCTCGGGGGATGCGAGCCCCAAGTCTCCCGAGGCGACGTGGGCCCCGTTGAGTGGGAGGGATTGGAAGACATAGGGTTCCCCGGCATACTCCTCGATCGAAACCCGGCCGTCGAACGGAATCCCGAAGCAAGTGCCCGTCACCTCTACAAATGTCAACGTATCTCGTGCCGAAACCTCGGAGACGGAAATATCCGGTGCAATATCGAGATCGGCTTCCTGTTGCCGCTCCAGCTGCGCCTTACCGAGGTCTTCGGCACCGGCAAGCGCGGTCGTCGATTCCGGATAGTCATTGCCGCTGACGCGATGAATGGAACCCGGTCGTGTCAGGTCATTGGCGGCGGTGTACTCGGCGTTGCAGAGGTGTTCGACCCACGTCTGTGCGAGCTGGGCATGCGCGGAGCTGGCCGTCGGGCCGCATCCAGCCAAGGCGAGGCTTGTCGTCGCAGCGACCAGTCCTGTGAGGATGCGGTAGTTCAGGTTCATTTGACGCCCATCCAGGCCAGCTGAATCGTGCCCTCGTACTCGATGAAATCGATATGGGTTACCTCGTGCCGGAGCTTGTCAGTCGTGAGGTTGAACGTGCAGGGCTCCGTCGTCGAGCACTCCAACCTGAGGCCGGTCCCGAAGCCGGGAGCGTACCCACGAGCCGTATCGGGAAATTCATGACCCCAGTACCGCGGACCGCCACGCACCCACGCGGGGCTATCGCTTGGCGCAACCAAAGCGATTTCTCCGGAGTAGGTGATCGTTCCCGGCTCAACGGGTTCAATGTGCGCGGGCTGATTCGCCTCCCACTGCACGAGACATAGCGCACCACATTCCGCGAGAAACGCATCCGTCGCGGTCTCAAATGAGTCGAGTGAGGCCGTTACTCGATCCGTCTCCGTCGTGACCTGGAATGGGTCCACAGTGATGGTGCGTTCGGTTGCGTCACCGGTCGTGAAATGCGCGGGGAGATTGATGGTGTGATCGCCCGGAGGTAAGAACCAGAAATCTCCACTCGGGTCTTCGCCCTCGACCAGGTATCCGGTTTCGATCTGGGGGTTGGGAAAACTCATTTCGGGGAGTTGGTCGGGGACACCCGCATTGATGAAATAGCTCGCTTGAAAATAGGGAATCGCATCGGCGACCAGCCAACTGCCGTCGCCTTCTTCCGAAGGCTCTTCCTCGGCGTTCATGATCGATAGGGTCGTCTTGAAAGGCATGCCGTAGCAGGAGCCCTCAAGGTAGATGTCCTTGAAGAACTCTGAATCTTCTATCACGGACACCACCGAGATCTGCGGCGTGACGTCTACACCCGAGTCGGCAAGCTCCTCAAGCTTCGCCTCGAATAACGGTTGTGCGGCCGCAACGTGATCAGCAAACTGCGGAACGCTATCCGCGAAGAAAGAGTCGGATTTCTCTTGGGCCGCTGTGAGCTGGCCATTACAGAATTCTTCGGTCCAATCCACCGCGACTTGCGCTTCGGGGTATTCCGCAAGGTCAATCCCGGCACCTTCGGGGTTGGGTTGAGCACATCCAGTGAGCAAGACCGCCATCATCGCGACACCGGGAATGAGCCGTCGGATCACGTCCACCCTTTCTCTGCGTTCCTGCTTTGCACCCCGGTTCATCCTCTCAACTCCTCGGCACGGGTTCGAACCTTCGCGGTGGATTTGCTCCGGAAGGATGACGCCGATTCCCTCGTCTTGCCACTTGCCACTTGCTGGCTTCTGCTTGCCGCTCGAGGCTCGGCGCCTGTCCGCAGCGCTGTGGCTGTCTTCGAGGCTGTGGATGTGCGGTTCTCCACAGTGCTCGGATGCTTCACGTCGGCGCAGCTGCTGCGCTGGTTACAGTGCGCGCGTGGATGAGATCACCAAACCCAGTGATGAAGAGCTCGCCAACCTCTTTGCTGACCCGCAGCGGCCGCGGTGGAAGCTCAGCGCAGGCGCTGCGGTGGTACTCGGGCTCATTGCCTGCGCCGTGGTCGTACTCATGCTCGCGCTGCAACCGCGATCCGCAATTGGAGTGCCCGCCGAAATGGGAACACCCACCCCGACACCGACGACCGCAGCCGAACTCCCCGTGGATGTGCCGACCTCCGGCACCCTGGTGCACATCCTCGGGGCGGTTGCGTCGCCGGGCGTGTACGAGCTCGGCGCGAATGCTCGGGTTGTGGATGCGATCGCGGCCGCGGGTGGTCTCAATGAGGATGCGGATGTGGCGCAGATCAATCTGGCGCGCCCCGCGGTCGACGGCGAACAAATCTACGTGCCGAAGATCGGGGAGACACCGCCACCACTCGCGGAAGTGGCGCCAGAACCCGGTGCGAACGGCGGACACGATGCAAATGGTGACCCCAATGCCGGAGGTACGACAAGTGCTGGAGGACTCGTCAATATCAACACCGCGAGTGTGTCAGAGCTCGAGAACCTGCCTCGAATTGGGCCGGCCATGGCGCAGCGAATCATCGACTACCGCGACGCGAACGGCGGTTTCTCCTCGGTGGACGAACTCAAGGAAGTGAGCGGGATCGGCGAAGCAACCTTCGAGCAGTTGGCACCGCTGGTCACCGTATGAGCGCCCTGCTCGAAGAGCGGCAACCCGACTGGCGACTGCTCGCACCCGCCGGCGGCGCGTGGCTCTCGGCATGGCTTGCGACGGAGTTCTTGAGTGCGGCGGTCGCAATTGCCGTGGGGCTTTTGGCCGCGATGCTGCTGTGCTTGCTGTTCCTGCGGAAACAGTTCTGGGTCGCGACGGCAGCTGTGGTGTTGGCAGCGGCCATGCTCGTTGCAGGCTCGGCAGCAGTGCGAGCAGAGTCACGCATCCCCGAGGAACTCGCGGAGGCGCTTGAATCAGGGGACCGAATCGAACTGCGGTTCATTCTCACGGGGCTCCCGCGTGAGGGGAGCTACGGTCATCGGCTTCCCGCATCCGTGACTGGAATTGATGGCACTGGCGTGACTTCACCGGTGTTGGTGTTCGCCGAGCTTCCCGAAGACCGCCCTGGAATCGGCACCGAGATGGTGGTTGAGACGACGCTGAAACCGACCGCTTCGGGGGATGATGTGGTCGCCATGGCCTTCGCGAAGGAACCGCCCGAGGTGGTTACCAGCCCGCATCCAATTCTCGACGTGGGTAACGCACTTCGAGCGCAGTTCATTGCGACGGCAGAGCAGCTCCCCGGTTCCGGCGCAATGCTCGTCCCGGGGCTTGCCGTCGGGGACGAAGCGCTCGTTGACGATGACCTCGACCTCGCAATGAAGGTGAGTTCACTCACCCACCTCACAGCGGTATCCGGCTCCAATATCGCCATTATCGTGGCCGGAATCATCGCCCTGGGGCGCCTCCTCGGCTGGTCGCGGACAGTCCGCATTGCCGCGGCAGGCTTTGCGCTCGCGGGATTCGTGCTGCTCGTGACCCCACAGGGGTCCGTCGTCCGCGCGGCAGCCATGGCGATCATTGTGCTCTTGCTCGAAGGGTTTTCCCGCCCGGTTGCCGGAGTACCCGTGCTTGCGCTCGCGGTGATCGTCTTGCTCGCGGCTGACCCGTGGCTCTCACACGACTACGGCTTCGCACTTTCGGCAGCCGCCACCGCTGGGCTACTGATCGGGACTCGACCCGTTGCGACCTGGCTCGAACGCTGGCTGCCGCCGCCAATAGCGCTGTTGATCGCCGTGCCGCTCGTCGCGCAGGTCGCCTGCCAACCGATCCTGCTCATGCTCGACGCGACCTTGCCGATATACGGTGTGCTCGCAAACCTGCTCGCAGCTCCTGCGGCGCCAATTGCGACCGTAGTGGGATTAATCGCCTGTTTGTTCGGTGCGATATTCCCACCCCTCGGACTGCTACTCGCGTGGATCGCGTGGCTGCCCGCGCAGTGGATCGCGCTCATCGCCGAAACCGTCGACCGACTTCCGGGCGCCGCCGTGCCGTGGATTGCCGGACCATTCGGCGTGATCTCGTGGCTGGTCTTGTGCATTGCCATCTCGCTGCTCGCGGTGCGACGTACCCCGCTGCTGATAAAGAAAACAATCCTGGTTGGCCTGTCCTTCGCACTGCTCATTGCCGTCACGCAATCGAGCATCTCGACCCTGCAGCGTCCCACGACCTGGCGTGCGGTGGCCTGCGATATTGGCCAGGGAGACGCGATGCTCGTACGAAGTGGGGCAGCCACGGTACTCATCGACACGGGAGAAGACCCCGAGAAATTACACGCCTGCTTTGCAGAATTCGGTGTCGAGCAAATCGACCTGCTGATCCTCAGCCACTTCGATATCGATCACTCTGGCGCCGTCACCGAACTGCGCATCCCCGTCCTCACCGCTTGGCTCCCTGATACCGAAGAAGCGCGTGCGGAACCGGTCACCGCAGCCCTCCACGCCGCAGGGATCCCGGTGTATTTTGGCGCTCGCGGAGACGCCCTGCCGCTCGGAGACATGACTTGGCGAGCATTGAGCCCGGAACGGAATGCGGAAGGTGGGCCAGCGTCCGTGAAAGGGAACGACTCGAGCCTGACCGTGCTGGCGGAGCCCACCACCGCCTGCGTCGAGTCCTGCCTGAGCGTTATCGCGCTCGGCGATCTGGGCGAATCGGCGCAAACGCCACTGCTCGACCAGCCGGTCGCCGCCGACATCGTCAAGGTCTCGCATCACGGCTCGCGCGACCAGAATGCGGCGCTCTATAACCTCATCGGCGCACGCGTGGGACTGATTTCGGTCGGCGAAGGCAACGGCTACGGGCACCCGACCGATGAAGTGCTGAGCATTCTTACCGCAGCAGGCACCACCGCCTTTCGCACCGATACTCAGGGGCATCTTGCTGTCTTTGGCGACTCCCAGAACATCCAAGTGTGGATCTCGAAGCCGCAATCCGGTGAGCACCTGCGGCAGTGAACTGGGAAGCGGACACCGGACCTGAAGCGTCCCAGATCTGCGAAGGACAAAACGGTGCCCGGCAACTACACGAAAGCGCTCGTCCCGGTCAGCTGGCGAGCGACGATCAAGGACTGCACCGTGTCGGTGCCCTCATAGGTATGGATCGCTTCAATATCGAGAAGGTGCCGGATCACGTGGCGCTCGAGCAGGATGCCGTTACCCCCAAGCATGTCGCGGGCATCGGATGCGATTGCTCGCGCCAGACGGGTGTTGTTCACCTTGGCCATGGAGGCCCGCGTCGGGTCGAGCTTGCCCTGCGCATCCAGTTCGGCGATGCGCATGCAGTGCAGCTGCATTGTGGTGATCTTCATCGACATGTCGGCGAGCCGCTGTTGGATGACCTGCGACTTCGCGAGCGGCCGACCAAACTGCACGCGAGTTTTCACATGTTCGAGTGCGGCCTCGAAGCACGCGATGGCGTGGCCGAGTGCCGACCACGCAACGCCGCTTCGGGTCGCCGAGAGCACGCGAGTGGTGTCCTTGAATGAGGTTGCGCCAGGCAGCCGAGCCGAATCAGGGACCCGCACGTTGCGGAAAGTGATCGCTGCCTGATCGATCGCCCGCATTGCCGCCTTTCCAGGGATGCGGGCGGCCTCGTAGCCTGGGGCGTCCTGTTCGACGAGGAAAGCGTTGACCTCGCCAGTGGTTGAGGCACGGGCCCACACCACCGTCACACCGCCGGAACTGCCGTTACCAATCCAACGCTTCTCGCCATTGATGATCCAGTCATCGCCTTCGCGCGTTGCCGAGGTCTCGAGGCTCACCGAGTCGGAACCGTGGTCGGGTTCGGTGAGCGCAAAAGAACCGAGCACCTGACCGGAAGCGAGTGGGCTTGCCCACCGCTGTTGCTGTTCCTCGGTGCCGTAGAGCATGACGCACCGCAGCGCGAGGCCCCCTTGCACTGCAAGTACAGTACTCATCGAGCCATCGGCCCGAGATAATTCCATGTTTACGAGTCCCGCGCCGACTGGGGAGAGTTTCGCGTGTCCGGGAATGTCGAGCCCGTCGATGAAGAGATCGAGTTCCCCCATACGGCGGACCAAGTCGAGCGGGTATTCGCCATGCTGCCAATAGTCATTGATCACCGGCAACACTTCGCGGCCGAACTGCTGCGCACGGGCCCAGGCGGCAGCATCCTCACCGGAAACGTTCGAAAACAGGTCGTAGTAGTCGCTTGCCGCGTCGAAACCGTGATCGCTCATCCTGCTGCCCTTCACCTCACGCCCTACGCCAGCGCCAATGCCAGCCAAAGAACTCTTTCACTCCAGCGTGCCACAGCAAAGCGCTGAAATCGTATCTGTGCAGTTTCGAAATGACGGGGCGCAGTCTCCCGTACCATTGAGGACGGTTAGGAGGCCACGTGGCAGCAGCGAAGGGGCGCGGAAAGACAAGCGCGAAGCCGAGCATCCCACAGGTGCATTGGCGCGAAGTACGGCCAGCGCCGGTTGTCCTAGTCTCGGGACCGGAGGAATTTTTTGCATCCGAGGCGATTACCGGCCTGCGCACCATGCTGCGGACAGAGGATCCCTCGCTCGAGGTGCACGAACTGGACGCCTCATCCTACGCACCGGGTGAACTCACCACGCTGGTGAGCCCGTCTTTGTTCATGGAGCCGCGACTCGTGATTGCGGAGCGCGTGCAGCAGACCGAGGACGCGTTCCTCAAAGAGGCGCTTGCTTACGTCGAAGCACCGATCGAAGGCACGACACTCGTGCTGCGGCACTCATCCGGGGTGCGCGGTAAGAAGCTATTGGATGCGGTGCGCTCGATGCCGGATGCGATCGAGATTTCGTGCCAGGCACTGAAAGCGAATGAGCTTTTCGACTTCACCATGGCCGAGTTCCGCTCGCAACGTCGTCGTGCGGAACCGCAAGCAGTGCAAGCGCTTGTAGCTGCGTTTAGCAGCGACTTGGCCGAGCTGGCGGCCGCATGTCGCCAATTGATGAGTGTCTCGGGGGAAGAAGAAATCTCCACGGAGATCGTGGAACGCTACTACGGCGGGCGCGTCGAGACCACCGGGTTCAAAATCGCCGACAGCGCCATCGCGGGACGGTTCGCGGAAGCAATGTTGCTCGTCCGTTCCGGCCTCGATACCGGGCTTAATGCCGTGCCGATCGTCGCTGCATTCGCGATGAAGCTCCGCCTCATGGCGAAGGTGTACGGGCTCGCGGGGTCCGATGCGCAACTTGCCAGAACCGTAGGTGGGGCGCCGTGGCAGATTGGTCAGGCCCGTCGCGAGACCAGGGGGTGGAGCGAACACGAACTCGCGAGCGCCATTCTGCTCGTGGCAGAGAGCGACCACATGGTCAAGGGCGGCTCGAGGTCACCGGAGTTCGCGGTCGAAAAACTCGTGCGCTGCGTGGCATTACGAGACTTTAGTGGTGCGTGAAATGCCAGATGCAAAACAGAATTCTCAGCCAATAAACTCGAGACCGGCGCCGTCGCAGCCGCAGGCTCGCATTGAACTTGAAGAAGCGATGACTCGCGACTTCAACGTCGACTACTCCTCGCAGGGCCTCCCGACGTCCGGGAAAGCGCCGCGAAAGTCCGCGGTGTTGATCCTGTTCGGTGAGCTCGACGACATTGCCTCGGAGAGCCATACCGAAGCGGTTTCTGATGGCTTGGATGTGCTGCTGACCCGGCGAGCTGCGCACATGCGACATCATCCCGGGCAGATCGCCTTTCCCGGTGGGGGAGTCGAACCGCAGGACGAAGACGCCCCCGCGACCGCATTGCGAGAGGCACAGGAAGAAACCGGCCTCGATCCCGAGGGCGTGGACGTGCTGGGGATGTTGCCGGAAATCTACATGCAGGTGAGCAACAACCTGGTCACCCCCGTCATTGGCTGGTGGCGGCGCGCGAGTCCCGTGCGGGCTGACCAGGCGGAGTCTCACGAGGTCATGCGCGTACCGGTTGCTGACCTGCTTGATCCTCGAGCACGAGGCGTCTCGGTGCTCAAACGGGACGGACTGACGTTCCGGGGCGCGGCATTCCAACTTCCCGCACGATTCGGCGGCGATATCGTGTGGGGCTTTACCGGAATGCTCTTGTCAAGCGTGTTGGAGGGCGTCGGTTGGACCCAGCCCTGGTCGCGGGAGCGGGAATTTCCGGTCAACGTTGATCCACGGCGGGCGTAGTGCGGCGTATCGGCACATCACCCTGTAGTTTCGGGCACGAGTGGCTACTCCGGAGGTGGATATAACCTCGGAGCGTGCCATGCGTGCCGCCGGAAAGCAAGGGGCCCGGTCACCGAAGTGACCGGGCCCCTTGCGAGTAAGCAGCCTTACTTGCTGAGTGCTGCAACCTGCTGGGCGATAGCCGACTTGCGGTTCTTCGCCTGGTTCTTGTGGAGCACGCCCTTCGACACTGCCTTGTCGAGCTTCTTCGAAGCGAGCTGGAGAGCGGACTGTGCCTGCTCTGCATTGCCTGCTTCAACGGCGCGACGGACGTTACGGATCGAGGTGCGGATTTCCGACTTGTAGGCGCGGTTACGCTCGGTTGCCTTGCGGTTGGTACCGATGCGCTTGATCTTCGACTTGATGTTTGCCAACGTTAAATCTTTCCTGGAAGTGAAATGAGAACTTTCACGCCGTGCGGGTAGAGGGGCCGCAGGCGCATCGCGTCGAGTGGGGTACGCGTAAGCCAAAGGACAACTTTACCAGCACCTCAGCCCGACGCAACGCCTTTTGCGCAATCAAGCGGTATTACGCGTCCCCCTGCTTCGCTTTTGCCTCCTTGGCCGCGGCAGCTGCTGCTTTTTCCGCTTCCTTGGCCGCGGCTCGCTGTTCATCCACGAACTGCTGGTGCGCTTCGCCGGGGACCCACCCCTTGTCGACGACGCGCTTCTGCCAGAGGATCGCGAGGACCAGCAAGACAACGCCAATCACTACCGCGAGGACCGCACCCACCACAGTGGACTCGGCCTGCACGGTGAGCCCAATGAGCGAACCGAACCAGCCGAAGTCGGCGTCGCCGAAGGTCGAGCCGGTGAGCCCAACGCTCTCCATGACCTGGTACAGGATCGCCGGGAGGATGGTGATCAGCACACCGTTCACGAAACCACCGAGAACGGCGCCACGCCGTCCACCAGTTGCGTTGCCGTAGACACCCGCACCACCACCGGTGAAGAAGTGGGGCACCATGCCGGGCAGAATCAGCGCGAGCCCGAACGCAGGTCCGAGCCAGGTTGCCAGGATCAGCAACATCACGAGTCCGCCAACGAAGGAGGAGATGAAGCCGATCAGTACCGCGTTCTGACCGTAGGGGAACACGATAGGAACATCGAGGGCAGCTTTCGCGCCCGGGACGACCTTCTTCGCAATACCTTGGAAGGCCGGGATGAGCTCACCCAAGAAGGTGCGGACACCGTAGAGAATCACTGAGACACCGACACCGAACATCAGGCCCTGCATGAGCGAGTTCATGATGAATGCGCCGCCGTCTTCGGACCCGGGCATGTACTGGTAGGAGTCCGGCCCGAGTGCGATGAGGCCCCAGATCGCGAACACGAGATAGATGAGCACCATTGACAGGGCGGTGGCGACCATCGAGTCGCGAAGGAATGCGAGGCCCTTCGGGAACTTGATGTCCTCGGTTGACTTCGAGTGTTTACCGACCGCCTGTCCCACCGCTCCGGCGGCGATATAGCCGACGGTGCCGAAGTGGCCGATCGCGACGGTGTCATTGCCGGTGACCCGTTTGGTCCAGGGCTGCGCGAAGGCGGGCATGACCACCATCATCACTGCCAGGAGGAACGCGCCGATAAGGACCGAAAGCCAGAGGTTTTCGTCGCCGAACCCGATTGAGAGCAGCACGGCGAGCATCATTGCCATGAAGACCATGTGGTGCCCCGTGAGGAACACATAGCTCAGTGGCGTGAAGCGCGCGATGACGAGCATCAGCACAAATCCGAGCGCCAGAATATAGGCACTCGCGGCACCAAATTGATCGGCCGCCATGGCGGTGATGACTTCGTTTGTGGGTACGACACCTTCGGCGCCGGTAACGGCGAGTACGAGCCCACCGAGCGGTTCAAGTGCTGCGGTGACCACACCCGCGCCGGCACCCAGGATGAGGAAGCCGAGGGTTGCTTTGAGGGCGCCGCCAATGACTTGTCCAGCACCCTTCTTGAGCGCGATCAGTCCGACGGCGACGATGATGCCGACCAGGTACGCCGGAACGTTGAGAATTTGTTGGCCAATGAAATCAAGAATCGTGACTAACCAGTCCACCTTGATCCCCTTTCTGAAGCGCGATCAAATCGCGCCCGGATGTTACAGGTTGAGCCCCTGTTCCAGCTTTTCTTTGACTTCGTCCTGATCGACAAAATTGTCGACAACGATGATGGGAGTGTCGACATCGCCGAGTTGTTCGACGAGTTCGCTACTGGTCATGACCAGGTCGGCGCTGGCGGCAGCACCGCGCGCTGAGGAAATATCGGCAGCTTCGACTTCACCATCGATCCCGAGTGTTTCGAGCGCCTGGTCAATATTCATTTTGAGCAGCACCGAGGTGCCAATACCCATGCCACAAACGGCGATAATTTTCATTGTTCTCCTTAGCGAGGACCCGTCAGTTCCCGAGCAGGGCTGCGCGGATTTCTTCCGGGTCGGTGGATGCGCGTAGGCGCGCAAGTACTTCGGAGTTGGCAAGCACTCCGGCAAGCTTCGACATAATTTGGATGTGCGAGTCGTGGTCGAGGGCGGCCAGGCCAACGACGAGATCCACCGGGTCATTGGCGGCACTGCCAAATTCGACCGGTTCGGCGAGTTTCACCCAACTCAGCCCGGTTTGCTTCACGGCTTCGGAGGGACGTGCGTGCGCGAGCGCGAACCCGGGGGCAATGACCATGTAGGGGCCGAGTTCCTCGACAGTTTTCACCATAGCTTCGGTGTATTCGTCGGTGGTTGCGCCGCTCGAAACCAGCAAATCACCACTGATCCGAATGGCTGCCCGCCAGTCGGAGGCATTCGCGTTGAACTGAATTGCAGAGATTGGCAGAACGTCGTCAGACATAGCGTTCCTATTCGCGATGGACCGGGGATTATTTACGTTCATTTTACTGCAGATTTGCCAAACATAGTGATCGATTTGTCAGTTGCGTGCTCGCGCTGGAGTTCGTGGGACAATGGCAGACACCATGCCGAACACGCCCAAAATCTTGCAGCCGCTTGAGACTCCTGCCGAGCGCATCCGTAACTTCTGCATCATCGCTCACATTGACCACGGGAAATCCACCCTGGCAGACCGAATGCTGCAGCTCACGGGGTCGGTGGAGGACCGCGTCATGCGCGCCCAGTACCTCGACAAGATGGATCTCGAACGCGAACGCGGCATCACCATTAAGTCCCAAGCCGTTCGAATGCCTTGGCATATCGAAGGAGAGGACTACATCCTCAACATGATCGATACACCCGGTCACGTTGACTTTTCCTACGAGGTGTCGCGATCGCTCGCGGCCTGCGAAGGCGCGATCCTGCTCGTGGATGCGGCCCAGGGCATTGAGGCCCAAACGCTCGCGAACCTGTATCTGGCGCTCGAGAACGACCTCGAGGTGATCCCGGTATTGAACAAGATCGACCTGCCGTCCGCGGATCCCGAGCGTTATGCCGCCGAGATCGCAAACCTCATTGGCGGTGCACCCGAAGACGTACTGCGGGTATCGGGCAAAACCGGCGACGGTGTCAAGGAACTCCTCGACGTCATCGTCGATCGACTCCCCGCACCCACCGGTGACCCCGAGGCATCACCGCGGGCGATGATCTTCGACTCGGTCTACGACACCTATCGCGGTGTGGTGACCTATGTGCGGATGGTCGATGGCAAGCTGAAAAATGGCGAGAAGATTCAGATGGTCTCGACCGGTGCCAACCACGACCTGCTGGAGATGGGCGTCTCGGCACCCGAGCCACGCACTGCAAAGGGTCTCGCAGTCGGTGAAGTGGGATACCTCATCTCGGGGGTAAAGGATGTTCGACAGTCGCGAGTTGGCGACACCGTCACCTCAGCACGGAACCCAACCTCCGAGGGACTTGAAGGCTTCGTGGAACCGAAACCCATGGTGTATTCGGGGCTGTATCCAATCGACGCCGGTGACTATCCGGAACTTCGAGAAGCACTCGACAAACTCAAACTTGAAGATGCGGCGCTGCACTATGAGCCGGAAACCTCAGTTGCGCTCGGCTTCGGTTTCCGTGTCGGTTTCCTGGGGCTGCTGCACCTCGAGATCATTACCGAACGGCTCTCGCGCGAGTTCGACCTCGACATCATTACGACTGCACCCTCGGTGACCTATGACGTGGTGACTGAGGACAATGAGGTGCACCACGTCACGAACCCTTCCGAATTTCCGGAAGGTAAAATCAACGAGGTTCGCGAGCCCATCGTGCGCGCATCCATCCTGGTGCCGAAGGAATACATCGGGAAGGTCATGGAGCTTTGCGAGACGCGACGCGGCAGCCTCATCTCGATGGATTACCTCTCGGAAGAGCGCGTCGAACTTCGCTACACGCTGCCGCTCGGTGAGATCGTGTTTGATTTCTTCGATCAGTTGAAGTCGCGCACCCAGGGGTACGCCTCGCTCGACTATGAGCCGGTGGGGGACCAGTCGGCCGATCTCGTGAAGGTCGACATCCTGCTACAGGGCGAAAAGGTGGATGCCTTCAGTGCGATCGTGCACCGCGACAGCGCCTATTCCTACGGCACGATGATGGCGGAGCGACTGCGCAAGCTGATTCCTCGACAGCAGTTTGAGGTGCCGATTCAGGCCGCCATCGGTGCGCGCATTATTGCTCGTGAAAATATTCGCGCGATCCGGAAAGACGTGCTTGCCAAGTGCTACGGCGGCGATATTTCGCGAAAGCGAAAGCTGCTCGAAAAGCAGAAGGAAGGTAAGAAGCGCATGAAGATGGTCGGCCGGGTAGAGGTGCCGCAAGAAGCCTTTATCGCCGCACTGTCGGGCGATGTTGAGACCAAGGGTAAGTAGACAAAAGCCCGCCTGCACGGAGTGCAGCAGCTGCTAGAAGATCGCGAGTGGCGGCAGCACAAGGAGCAGCACTGCGCTCGTAATCACTGCTCCGCGCGCACCCGTTCCCAGCGGATTCGGGTCGTCGAGCAGGCGCCGAACTCGCGCTTCGACCGGGTTGGTTCGCGGGGGTGCGGCCCACAAGAACCTAATCGCGCGAGGGATCCAATGCTCGCGGGGCGAGGCGTCGGGAACGCTTGCGAAAGGGTCTTCAGTCGGAGGTATCGATACCGGTGACGTTGATCGAAGCGGCGTCGAACTCACCGGCGCCTGCTGGCCGAGTGCAACGACCCTGATCGAGGCAACGAGTGCGTCACGAGAAACACTGCGCAGCGCCAAATCGTCGGCGAGCATCTCGATCAGCAGCGCCACCGACTCTTCGGCACGCGTTGCGATCGGAAACCAGGGCAGGGCGCTTGCCCACGCAGCGAATACCGTGAGCACGACCGTGTGTCGCTGTTCGAGATGGGCCTGTTCGTGCGCGATGACCGCCTCGAGCTCTTCGACGTTCAGCCGCCGCACGAGACCCTCGGATACGACAGTCATGTCACTTGTGAGGCCGGGCAAGCAGTACGCGAACGGGGTGTCGACGGCCACTTGGCGAGTGTGTCGTTGCCCGGGGACGGGGGTACTTAACAGTTCGATGAGGTCCCGGTGGCGTCGATGATGACGCACGGTGCTGGTCGTGGTGACCGCCAAGTTCAAGATCAAATGGGTGAACAGCAGCGCCGCGAGACACAGCGAGGCCGCGTGGAGAAACCCGAACCCCGGTGGAAAATCGCCCGCCCACAGACTCCCGTCGAAGACGCGAATCAGGAAATGACCGAGGGCATCGGACAGTGAATCACCGTAGGACTGCAGCCCAAAGACGAGCAGCGAGCTGAGCATCGAGAAGCCACCCGCGAGCGCGATCGCTTGCCACAGTACGAGCGCCAAAGTGGGGGAGCGCCACGTCCAGCGCGCTCGGGAAAGCAAGATCGGTACCGGCCACGCGAGTGCGATCGCGAGCGCCGCGAGGCCGAGTGAGAGAGCCAGCACCGAAGGGCTAGTCCGCGAGTAACTGGCGCAAGGTCTCCGCTTCGTTCGCGTCGACCCGACCGACGAAGCGGGCGAGGACTGCATCCCGTTGCCCACTGGCGGCGAGCGCTTCGTGCATGAGGTCGGCGACGTAGTCGGCCTGTGAGCGCACAGGCTGATAGCGATGCGGGCGCGAGCTTCGTTCGCGGGAGACGAGTTGTTTTTTCTCGAGTCGACTCAGCACCGTGAGCACTGTCGTGATCGCCGGGTAGGGCTTGCCATTTGCGCCGGGTGCACCGGTGTCGAGTTGGTCGCGTAGTTCGAGTGCTGACTGTGGAGCGTCTGCTTGCCACAGCAGTTCCATGAGTCGTTTCTCCAACTCGCCCATTGTTCATTGCCCTTTCACCGGTCAGTTCTACATCAGGTAGAAATCGAGTTCTATTTGATGTAGAAATGAAGCTGTCTTCGACACAGCGTAGAACACAAATCCTTCGGAGCCAAGCGTTTCGAATGGACCCGGCCCAGTCTGACCACCTCTGAGAGGAACCCCGTGGAACTCGATCCCGTTCTGATTGCTCGGTGGCAGTTTGGTATCACGACCGTGTACCACTACTGGATGGTGCCGCTCACGATCGGGCTCGGACCGATTCTCGTGTTCATGCAGTGGCGTTGGATGCGCACCGGGAACGAAATGTTCCTGCGCATGACCAAGTTCTGGGGCAAGCTCTACGTGATCAACTTCATCATGGGCGTCGCCACGGGACTCGTGCAAGAGTTCCAATTCGGCCTCGCGTGGAGTGAGTATTCCCGATTCGTCGGTGACGTATTTGGCGCGCCGCTCGCGATGGAAGGCTTACTCGCGTTCTTCTTCGAGTCGATCTATCTCGGGATGTGGATATTCGGCTGGAAGCGACTGTCGAAGCGCGTCCACCTCTTTTCGCTCGCGAGTGCAGTGCTTGCGAGTATCCTCTCGGCCTACTTCATCATCGTCGCAAACTCGTGGATGCAGCACCCGGTTGGTGTCGAACTCGTCGATGGTCGAGCAGTGATGACCGACATTTTCGCGGTGCTCACGAATAGCACGGCGATTGCCGCGTTCTCGCACGCGATTTTCGGCGCGTTGATGGTCGCGGCGGGAGTCATCATCGGGGTGTCCTTCTATCAACTGTGGCGTCGACGCCACGACGGCATCGATACGGTGGATGCGAAGGGTCACGTCATCGTCGGTGCGGCACCCGCGATCCCCGGTCGCGACGCGCTTGATCACCGGGTCTGGCTGCGGTCGCTGCGGATCGCGGGCGTGGTCAGCCTGGCTGCGTTCGTTGGCGTCCTCGGAACGGGGGATGTCTTGGGCAAACTGATGTACGAACAGCAACCGCTGAAAATGGCGAGCGCGGAAGGCGCGTGCCACACGGGCACGGCCTTCTCGGTGCTCAGCGTTGGTAGCCTCGGCTCCAAAGACTGTGATGACATCACGCCGATTCTCGAGATTCCCGGGGTACTTTCCTTCCTCGCAAAGGGCGATTTCACGACCGAAGTGCCCGGAATTAACGAGCTCTTGCCAGTCTACGAAGAGCGATACGGAACGCACCTGCCGGAAGACGAGATGTATGGTGATCGTTCGGGCGAGGAAATCGACTACTTGCCTATCGTCGAGGTGACCTACTGGGGATTCCGGATCATGATCGGATTCGGTGGGCTCTCCGCATTTGCGAGCCTCCTCGCGCTCTGGCTGACCCGCAAGGGAACGGCGCCCGCGTCGAAATGGCTCATGCGCGCTTCCATCGCTTCCATCGCGCTGTCATTCATCGCGAACTCGAGCGGCTGGGTGTTCACCGAAATGGGCCGCCAACCATTCGTGGTGGCGCCGAACCCGGTCATGAACGACGGCATCTTCATGTTTACGGCGGCCGCGGTATCGCCGGGCGTATCGGCGGGTGAACTGCTGTTCAGCTTGATTTCATTCACCGTCATTTACGGCGTGCTGCTCGTGGTCGAACTCTTCCTGATGCGCAATTACGTCCGCGGTGGTATCGCGAGTGCGATGCCAGAGCTCGCGAAAGAGTCCGAGGATGAGGACAAGGACGACGCCGACTCACGCGACGGCAAGGGTCGAGGGCATCGTGATGACGTACTCGACTTTGCTTTCTAACCGGAATCTCCGAGCCCACACGGCCGTCGCGCAGAACTGAGGAATGAACATGGATCTACCGAGCATTTGGTTCGTTGTTATCGCAGTGCTCTGGTTCGGGTACCTCCTACTCGAATGCTTCGATATGGGTGTCCTCATGCACTTCTATGGGATCGCTCGGACGCCCACTGAACGACGTGTGCTGCTCAACACCATCGGTCCGGTCTGGGACGGCAATGAAGTGTGGTTGATCACGGCGGGGGCGATGACCTTCGCGGCCTTCCCAGACTGGTACGCCTCGCTCTTTTCCGGGTTGTATGTACCGCTCGTATTCGCGCTCTTCGCACTCATCTTCCGTGCTGTCGCGATCGAGTACCGCAGCAAGCACCACACCGAGCGATGGACACAGACCTGGGATGCGGTAATGGCCATTGCCTCCCTCGTCGCATCCTTCGCCGTGGGCGCGATGCTCGCGATCACCACAACCGGCTTGCCCATCAATGACAATGGCGACCGAGTCGGCGGAGTGTGGGCCTGGTTCAGCGTGCCCGCAGTGATCGGCGGTCTCGCACTCGTGTGCTTCAGCCTGGTGCACGGAGCCGTCTTCCTCGCTTTGCGCACTGAGGAACCGATTCGAGAACGCGCCCGCACCTTTGTGCTGCGTTGGGGAATCGTGGGCATGCTGCCACTTGTCGCGTGGGTGGTCTGGGTACAGGTGCAGTCCGGCAGCTTCCTCACCTGGAGCTTCGTGGTGGCTGCGGCCGTGGCACTCGTGATCTCGATGGCATTCATCCGGGCACGTCGCCAGCGCGCGGGGTTCATCGCGATGGCGACCTTCTTGGCCTTTGGTGTGGCAGCGATTTTCGTCGCGGTCTACCCGGTGGTACTGCCGTCGACCATCGATCCAGCGTTTAACCTCACCGTATGGAACGCTTCGAGCAGCGAGTACACGCTCGGCGTCATGAGCGTCATTGCGCTCATGGGGATTCCAGCCGTTGTCGTGACCCAGGCATGGAGCTACCGGATTTTCTCGAAACGACTCGCAACACGGCACATCCCACCACTCCACGAAGTGGTTCCTGCTATCCCGGCGGTCGAACACGGTGTCAGCGACCGTGGGAACAAATCCGAATGACGCGATCAATACGGGCGGCACGATCACCGATTGCCGGACTCGGTCGGGACGGAAAACGCGCGCTCGTAGTGCTCGGAGTGGTCGCAGCCATCAACGCAACGGGATTCGTGCTCATCGCCGAGGCCCTCGCGCGCGTAATCACCGCGGTCTTCAACCAGGGCACTTTTGAACCTGCCGCAATCGCGATCGGGGTAATCGGGGCCGTGCTGCGCGCCGCTGCCACATGGGCGAATCGAATGTTTTCCGCGCGTGCAGTGTCGGCAAGAAAGACGGAAATCCGCCGCGGACTTGTTTCGCGAATTCTTCGCGGTAGCGACCAACCCACCGGCGCGATGGGTACGCTCGGCACTCGCGGACTCGACGATCTTGACGAATACTTCATGACGTTCTTGCCGTCAATGGTTGCGGCAATCATCATCCCGCTCATCCTGCTCATTCGCATCCTCTTTGCTGACTGGCTGAGCGCCGTGATCATCGTGTTGACGATTCCGCTCGTGCCGCTGTTCATGATCCTGATCGGGCTGACGACGCGAGATGCGGTCGATAAAGCACAGGATGCGCTGTTGAGAATGTCGGGGCACCTGGTCGAACTCGCGCGCGGCCTGCCGGTGCTCGTCGGGCTCGGCCGAGTTCGAGATCAACTCGGCGCCCTCGACCGGCTCTCCGATGATTATCGGCAGCGCACGATGCAGACGCTGAAGACCGTGTTCATGTCCTCCCTCGCGATGGAACTCATCTCCACCATCTCAATGGCAGTGATCGCCGTGTTCATCGGAGTGCGGCTCGTTTACGGCGGGCTCGACCTGGAAATCGGGCTGCTCGTGCTCATTCTCGCCCCGGACTGCTACGCGCCATTCCGACAAGCCGGTGCGGCCTATCACGCCGCCGAAGACGGCGTCGTAGCACTACAGCGCGTAACTGCGGTGAGCGAAGAACCTGTAGCGCAGCCACTGTGGGATGCGGCGGAAGCAACCCGGGAGCCGGCCGTTCCGCAAACATTGACTGTCCGCGGCCTGAGCGTCGCGTTCGAGGGGCGGGAGCCGATTCTCGAAGACTTCAGTTTCCGCGCACACGCCGGCGGACTAACGCTCCTTGACGGACCGAGCGGTGCAGGAAAATCAACGGTGATCACCGCACTGGCTGGACGGCTGGGGCATGTGGATGCCGTTGCTGGAGCCGATACCGACCCGGATGCGAAGGTCGTTACCGACGCATCCGCACAGCCCAAGGTGCGAGGCCGAGTCACGGGCATCGATCCGAACCGATTGGCCTGGTTGCCGCAGCACCCCCACGCTTTTGGCGAAACCGTCATGGCGGAGCTCGAGTTGCACGCGCGACTCACGGACTCGCGGTCGGTGCCGGAATATGACGTGGAGTCACGACTTGACGGCTCTTCAAGGATCGCCGTAATGCGTGTCCTGCAGGAAGTGGGGTTGCTCGTATCAATCGCGGACCCCGATCACACACCACCCCACGCACTGAGCCCCGGAGAGTTGCGGCGCTTGGCGGTTGCACGTGTGTTATTGCGCATCGATGCGGGAGCCACCACGGTGCTCCTCGACGAACCCACCGCCCACCTCGACCCGCACTCGGCCGAACTCGTTCGTGACGCTATTCGGCGTCGTATTGGGAAGGCGACAATGATTGTCGCGTCGCACGACGAGCTCGTCCACGAAATGTGTGCGCATCGCGTGCGAGTGAGCGGAGCAAATGACGAGCGTTCGGTGCTGGCGAGTATGGCGCCCGGTCACCGGGAACGGGACCGAGTCGCACACACCGTTGTCCACCGCGGCACAAAGCCATCACGTAAGGATGCGAAAACCGACGCGATGGCGGATGAATTACGTCGCGGGCGAAAGCCTCGCGCGACACCGCGGTCCTTGCTGCGACTGCTCCGGCCAGCGGGCTGGAGCTTTGTACTCGGCATCCTAATTGCCGTGGGGGCGGTGATTTTCGGTGTCACGCAGACCTCCATCTCGGGCTGGCTCATCGTGCGCGCCGCCGAACAGCCACCGATTCTTCTGCTCATGGTTGCAATCGTGGGCGTGAGATTCTTCGGGATCGGTCGATCACTACTTCGCTATCTCGAGCGGCTGCAAGTGCATGATGCCGTATTCCGACTCGCAGGTCGACTTCGTCGACAGCTCTGGACCACGCTCGCGAGCACTGCCTTGCGGTTCAAGCGACTGCGTACGGGGCCGGCAGCGCTTGACCTCCTCGTCCGCGAAGTTGACGCGATTCGTGATGAGGTCCCTCGCGTGCTGGTACCGCCGATCGTGGCCTCGATTTCCGTCGTCGCGGCACTCGTCGCCGCCGCAATCTGGCTGCCGGAAGCGATCGCGCCCTTATTCGCGTTGGGAATTGTCGCTTTGGTTTTGGCCCCGGCGCTCGTTCGCGTGGCGGATAACCGTGCGACACGCGAGGAAGAACGGGTGCGGTCACGACTCTCACAGCGATTTATTGCGCTGCTCGAAGCCGGACGAGACCTACAAGTGCACCGTGTCGAAACTGAGCCGCTGCGTGAACTCGCCGACCTGGAAGCCGAAGCGATGCGCTTCACGCGGCGCGCAGCGTGGGCGCAAGGCGCAGCCAACGCGCTCGTCGTGGGAGCGACAATCGCAGCGGCACTGTGGCTCACCGCGAGCCTCGGACTCCTCGCGCAAGATGCTTCCGGTGCCGGAATTGATGCGAAACTTCTCGCCGCCTTCGCCCTCGGAATGCTCGCGCTCGCCGAGCCACTTTCGGATGGCGTGACCGCGGTGCAGCGCTGGCCGCGACTGCGCTCACTGCTCGATTCGGTAGACGGCGTGCTCGGCATTGAAGCAACCGAGGCCGAAGCAACCGAAGCCGAACCAAACAAACAGGACGCCGGCATCAAGCAGTCACGGTCGGAGTCTGCCGAACTCGCAAGCACGACACCGCAACTGGCGCCAGCGCTCGAATTGCGCGGGGTGCATGCCGGCTGGCCCGAACAAGAGTCCCCGGTCTTTGAGGACCTCACCGTGACGCTCGAGCGAGGCGACTGGCTCACCGTCACCGGACCATCCGGTTCGGGAAAATCGACCCTGCTCGCAACAATGATGGGCCACTTGCCGGTGCTCGCTGGCGACGTGCGTGTCTCGGGAGTACCGGTTCGTGCCGACGCCGCGAACCGTATCGCCTGGTGTCCGCAAGAAAGCCACCTCTTCAACTCGACACTGCGCGGCAATTTGATCCTCGCACGACCGGCCGACAACATCCCAACCGACTTCGAACTCGAACTCACACTCGAACGAGTGGGGCTCGGTCCGCTGCTCGACTCGCTCGACGCCGGTCTCGATACGCCGATCGGGGCAGATGGCTCCTGGCTTTCCGGTGGCCAGCGTCAGCGAGTGGCGGTTGCTCGGACGCTACTCACGAACGCACCGGTGGTGCTGCTCGATGAGCCGACTGCCCACCTTGATGAGCAAGGAGCCGAGGATCTGCTGCGGGATCTGCGCTCTGCGCTCGCGAATCGCGCGGTGGTGTGTGTCACTCACCGAGTTGGAGAACTTGCTGCGAGTGACCGGCACTTGCAGCTTTCCCCGAGTACGGTGCGGGAGTCTGTGTAGTCGTTCCTCAGCCTTGCTAGCGTTAGCGCTATGCGACTTGGCATCGACTTCGGGACTACCCGCACGATCATCGCTGCGGCTGACCGCGGCAACTATCCAGTGCTCACTGTCGATGACGCCGACGGTGACACGCGAGACTACATCCCGACACAGGTCGCGCTCGATGGCGATCGGCTCGTGACGGGGTGGGATGCGGTCCGGCTCGGTGCCGAGGGGGTACCGGTCGCTCGCTCATTCAAGCGACTGCTCGGCGCACCGGGCAGCACGGCTGAGACTCCGGTGCGTATTGGCGAAGAGCTTGTCCCGCTTGGCCGAGTGATGGCAGCCTTCGCGAATCACGTGGCCGAAGTCATCCGGAGTCATTCACTTTCGACCGGCCCCTTACGTGCGGTGGTTGGAGTGCCCGCAAACGCCCACAGCGCGCAGCGGCTATTGACGCTCGATGCCTTCGCACAAGCGGGTATCGAAGTCCTCTCGCTCGTGAACGAACCAAGCGCGGCCGCATTTGAATATACGCACCGACACCCGCGCGGCATCAACACGAAACGCTCGACCGTGGTGGTCTTCGACCTCGGCGGGGGTACCTTCGATGCATCGATGGTGCACATCCAAGGGACGAAACACGAGATCGTTCGAGCACTCGGCATCAATCAGCTGGGCGGCGACGATTTCGACGAGGTGCTCGCGACCCTCGCGAAGCAAGCGGGCGGATTCGAACACGATGCGATTGGACGTCGCGCTCATGCCCGGTTGCTCGACGAAGCGCGCAGCGCGAAAGAGCGAATCGCGCCACAGTCGCGCCGCATTTTCCTCGAGTTCGGTGACACCGACATCACGGTGCCGGTGGATGCGTACTACGAAGCGTGCGAGGGGCTGGTTGAACGCTCGATCGCCACGGTGGGTGAACTGCTCGGTGCCGAGGGCACAACCAACCTGGTGGGGTCTGACATAGCCGGTATCTATCTCGTCGGCGGAGCCTCGGGATTGCCGCTCATTCCACGACTGCTTCGCGAACGCTTCGGGCGCCGTGTGCACCGCTCACCGCATCCGGCCGCATCCACGGCCATCGGCCTCGCGATCGCTGCCGACCCAGACTCCGGCTATGCGCTACGAGACCGCCTGGTGCGCGGGATCGGCGTGTTTCGCGAACAGGATGCGGGAAAGCAGGTTGCGTTCGACGCCCTGATCGAACCAGCCGCGGGACCGGATGAACACGGGGAAATCATTGCCCGACGGCAATATCGAGCTGCGCACAATGTCGGCTGGTTCCGATTCGTCGAGTACTCGGCCCTCGATGACGCGGGGGAACCAACCGGGGATATGAGCCCGCTCGTCGAAATTGTTGTTCCCTTTGACCCGGCACTGCGAGACGTGGAAGACCTCCGCGAAGTCGCCGTCGTGCGTCGCGAGAGTGGGCCACTCATCGAGGAAACAGTGCGTGTGGATGCCAACGGCATCACGTCAGTTCGGCTCGAAGACCTCGACACGGGGTACATCGCCGAGGCTACCGCCCACCGCTAGCCGTTTTGGGTGGGCGCTTCACGGCGGACTCCGACGATATCGTGCGCGGGACGGCCTGCGAGCCTTCCGCGTTCCTCGAAATGGGTGAGCAAGCGCCCTTCGTAGCGTGGCGCGAACCCACCGCGCTCGGGTTCGCGATCCTCGGGATCCGGTCGCTCACCGACGTGCGGGTTGTCGAACCACGCAGCCGCTTCGATGACATCCCGCATTTGCCACGCGTAGTTCTCCCAGTCCGTGGCCATGCGCCAAATCCCGCCCGGTTCGAGCACTCCGGCAGCTGTCAAGGTGAACAAATCGCTCACGAGCCGGCGCTTGTGATGACGAGCCTTCCGCCAGGGGTCGGGGAAGAAGGTCCACAACTCGTGGGCGCGAGGATTCTTCGCGTTCTGGTGCGAAGCAGCCACCAGCCCCGTGGCAATTCCGGTGCCGTCAACACCAACACCGGAGCCACCCTGCACCGCACGATCATCCTGCACAATTTCAAGCCCGAAGACGATCGGCAAGGCCTGAGCGACATCCGCCTCAATGATGCGCACGTTCGAGAGCTCAGCGCGTGCAAAGTTGCCAACGCATTTGGCGACCCCCGGATGCCACGCCTCGAAGGCCAGAAAGTTCCAGTCGGGATGCTGCTGCGCCGCGTGAGTGAGCTGCTCACCATTGCCCGGACCAATCTCAACGATGAGCGGTGCCTCGCGGTCAAACTCCGCAGTGAGGTCGATCAGCGCATCCGGCGCCACCGTGGCCGCAGCCGGGCCAACGGGAACATCGATGATGTAGGTCGGACCGTGCTGTTCGAGCACCTCGTCGTAATCGCGCGCCATGCGGTTGTGGCCGCGCATCGAGAAGGAACGGATGCGGTACTTCGCTCGCGCTTCCGGGTTTGAGCGTGATTGGTGCTGGGATTCCATGCGGTCTATCTTCGCAGTACGACAGCCTGTGCACGGTTTCGTGCTGTCCCAAGCCGTGCGGGGTAGGCTGTCACAGTGACTGTAAACAATCCTTTTGGCCAGGTGCTCGTTGCCCTCATTACGCCCATGGACCACGACGGTGAAGTCGCGTGGGACGACGTTGAGCGGCACGTTGACACACTCGTGACCCAGGGCGTTGACGGCATCGTGGTGTCTGGCACCACGGGCGAAACGTCGACGCTCACTGATGAAGAAAAGCTCAAGCTGATCACGGTATCCAAAGCGGTCGCTGGCGACCGGGCAAAGATCATCCAGGGTGGCCCGTCGAATGAGACGGCACACGCGATCCAGCTTGCCAAGCAGTCTGCCAAGGCCGGTGCCGATGCGGTCATGGCAGTCACGCCCTACTACAACAAGCCCACGCAGGCGGGTTTGCTCACGCATTTCCGGATGGTCGCCGACGCAACCGATCTGCCCATGCTTGTCTACGACATTCCCGGCCGCGCCGGTGTGCCGGTCAAGTACGAAACGATTCTTCGACTGGCTAAGCACCCGAACATCCTGGCGGTGAAGGATGCGAAGGGTGACCTCGCCGAGGTCTCTCGCGTGCTCAATGAGACTGATTTGCTCTACTTCTCCGGCGATGACGCAATGGTGTTGCCCTCGCTCGCGATCGGTGCTGTGGGGCTGATCGGGGTGACCGCAAACATCGCACCAAAGCCATACCGTACAATTGTCGACGCAGTCAATCGCGGCGATCTCGCCGCAGCCACCGCAGAACACCGGCTCCTAGAGCCTTTGGCTCGAGCAACGATGACGCACATCCCTGGGACCGTCTCGACCAAATACATCCTTCACGGCCTGGGCCGAATCTCCACTCCGCGCGTGCGATTGCCGCTCGTCGGTCCGGAAGAATCGGAAGCGACACTCATTGAGAACGATGTCGCACAGGTGCATGGACTTGGCGGTGTTGACTTCACAAACTTCCGCCCCGATCGGAACGCAGCCGCAGGCGGCGCGCTTCCAAAGATCGCGGGCACCACCCGGTAGCTCTCGCTACGCGGGTGACACCGCAACAATGACAGGTACTGAATGACCGATACTGCAAACCAGGCTGCCCAAAAGCAGAACCTCCCCAAGCTGAAGCGCGACACAATGCGCATCATTCCGCACGGTGGGCTCGGCGAGGTTGGCCGCAATATGACCTCCTTCGAGATCAACGGCAAAATCCTCATCATCGACTGCGGCGTGCTCTTTCCCGAGTCCACCCAGCCCGGTGTTGACCTGATCCTGCCCGATATCGAATCGGTCATGGATCGACTCGACGACATCGTCGGCATCTTCCTCACCCACGGGCACGAGGACCACATTGGTGGCGTGCCCTATCTCCTCAAGCGCAAGCCGGATATTCCATTGATTGGCTCGGCGCTGACGCTCGCACTCGTGGAAGCGAAGCTGCGGGAACACCGAATCAAGCCGTATACGCTCACCGTCACTGAGGGTGACATCGAAGAATTCGGTCCCTTCACCTGCGAATTCATTGCAATCAACCACTCGATCCCGGACTCGCTCGGCGTGCACGTGTCAACGGAAGCCGGAAACTTCATCCACACCGCCGACATCAAGCTCGACCCGACTCCGATGGATGGTCGATTGACTGACCTTCGAGCGTTTGGTCGCCTCGGTGAAGAAGGCGTGGATCTCTTCCTGTGCGACTCCACCAACGCGGAAGTACCGGGGCACTCCGGTAGCGAGATGAGCGTTGGCCCAGCGATTCACGAAGCGGTTCGCACCGCGAAGGGTCGCGTTGTGGTTTCGAGCTTTGCGAGCCACATTCACCGAGTTCAGCACGTGATTAATGCCGCGGTTGAAAACCGTCGCAAGGTCGCCCTTGTTGGCCGGTCAATGACCCGCAATATGGGCATCGCCCTGGACCTTGGCTTCCTCAACGTTCCGGACGGCGTGCTTGTTGATTACAAGAAGGCGCTCGGTATGCAGCGCAACCAGGTGGTCTTCATCTGCACCGGTTCGCAGGGCGAGACGCTCGCGGTGCTCAACCGCATTGCCCAGCACGATCACGCGATTGAGGTTGGCGAGGGTGACCGTGTCGTACTCGCATCCAGCCTCGTTCCGGGCAATGAGATTCCCGTGTCCAACATGATCAATAACCTCATGAAGGCGGGTGCTGACGTTGTCCACAAGGGCAATGCGCACGTTCACGTCTCGGGCCACGGGTTTTCGGAAGAGCTGCTCGCTTGCTACAACATGATCCAGCCGAACTACGCCATGCCCGTGCACGGCGAATACCGTCACCTCGTGGCGAACTCGCGGATTGCTGCGAGCTCCGGTGTCGCTGAAGACCACATGATCATCACCGAAAACGGTGGTGTCATCGACATGGTTGAGGGTATCCCGCGCAAGGTCGCTGATATTCCGGTTGGCTTCGTGTACGTCGATGGGAAGACCGTTGGGTCCGTCACCGAAGATGACATTAAGGATCGCCGGGTGCTTTCCGAAGAGGGATTCATCTCCATCTTCGCCGTCATTGATCCCACCGACGGTTCCATCGTCGCCGGACCGGAGATCCATGCTCGCGCCTTCGCGCCTGACGACCGAGTATTTGAACCGCTCATCCCGCAGGTCCGCAAGGCTATTGAGGATGCGCTGGATGACGGGGTTCGTGACAAATATCGCCTGTCGCAGGCGGTACGTCGCATCGTCGGCCGCTGGGCAGGGACGAAGCAGCGTCGCCGCCCGATGATCGTTCCGGTGGTGACGTTCGCCAACCCGAACGAGCCTGCAAAATAACCTGCGCTAAACCGCAGCGCACCGGGGTCGAACCGCTTCACTGAGGTTCGGCCCCGGTTGTTTTTTTGGGGCACTCCGCAAGGTTGCTCGGCTCTGTCGGAGGGTGACGGTACCGTTGAGGTATGTCTAATTCGTCGCCGAAGCGTGCCCAAAACCGGAGCACGGGCTCCAATACGGGGTCCCGTGGCCGGTCGACGAAGTCTTCCGGAAAACAGCAAGACACCAAAGTCCAGCTCACCGTAGAAGAACAGGCGCTCGGTACGCGTGCCTGGAATGGGCTCGCGCACGCAGTCGGCGGCGCAGCTCGAGCGATGGGGCCGGAGCGTATTGCTAAGGAAGACCGTCGCGATACTTTTCCGATGGTGCTGTTCCTGCTCGCGATTGCGGGCGCGGTTACCGTGTGGTTTTTCCCGGCCAATGCATTCGCAAGCGGGCTTAACTCTTTTACCTTCGGTGGACTCTTTGGCGTCGTCGCGTACGCAATGCCGGTCATTCTTATGGGGCTGGCGTTGTGGCTGTTCCGTCACCCGTCCTCGGTGGACGACAACGGGCGAATCATGTTCGGCCTTGCCATGGCACTCTTCAGTGCCTGCGGAATTTGCCACCTCCACGGCGGTCAACCGCAGCCAGCTGAGGGGATGCCGATGCTCGCCACCGCGGGTGGCGTATTCGGGTGGATGATTGGGGCTCCGCTGGGCTTCCTGATCACCCCCATCGGCGCTACGATTCTGCTCTCGCTGATATTCCTGCTTTCACTCTTTGTAATCACCAAGACGCCCCCGCGACAGTTACCGAGCCGTATCCGTGCGGGCTGGAACTGGCTCGTCGGCGCAGAACAGCCTGGTGAAAAGAGCCGCGAGTCTGGAGCCGAAAGCACCGAAGCGGATGCCGATAGCGGTATCGAACGTGATCGTGAACGGGTGCCCTGGTGGCGCCGTAACGATTCGGGTCGAGAAATGGACCCCGCCTATGACACGCCGCTCATCGAACCGGATGATCGCGAGGGCACGGAAGCGGTCGAGTCGCTCTTCGAAGAGGCCGAGACGAAGGTGATTCCAAACGGGCGCGGCCCGAAGGGCAAGAAGCGCAAGCAATCCGCGCAGGATGAGCCCACCGTGGAGTTTGCAGCCGCTGGCGCGAAGCCCGAAGACCACTCCACCGAGGTGATTTCACCCGCTTCCCGGGACGACGCTGTCGATCCAGCCGCAACGCAGGTACTGCCGACTACCTCGGCACCAGCATCCTCTGAACCGAGCGAAGCTGATGCGCTTGCCGCGGTTGAAGAAGACGACACCGCGGATTGGGATACCCGCGCCGATGACCAGGCCGATGACTACGAGCTGCCAACCCAGTCATTCCTCAAACGCGGCGGACCAGCGCTGACCCATACCGAAGCGAACGAAGAAGTGATTGAAGCACTCAACACGACCTTCGCATCCTTCAAGGTGGAAGCCAAAGTCACCGGCTTCTCCCGCGGACCGACGGTCACCCGCTACGAAGTCGAAGTGGCCCCCGGCACCAAGGTGGAGAAAGTCACGCAGCTCTCCAAGAACATTGCGTATGCCGTGCGATCAAATCAGGTACGCATCCTGTCGCCAATTCCGGGTAAGTCCGCGATCGGTGTGGAGATCCCCAATACCGACCGCGAGGTTGTTCGTCTCGGCGACGTGCTTGGTTCGCAAAAGGCATTGAACGCGAAGCATGCCATGACGATCGGTGTTGGTAAGGATGTTGAGGGCGGGTTTGTGCTCGCGAACCTCGCGAAGATGCCGCATCTGCTCGTTGCGGGTTCGACCGGATCCGGTAAATCCAGCTTCGTGAACTCGATGATCGTGTCGCTGCTCACCCGCTCGAAACCATCCGAAGTGCGGATGGTTTTGGTTGACCCGAAGCGCGTTGAACTAACTCCCTATGCGGGCGTCCCACACCTCATTACTCCGATCATCACGAACCCCAAGAAGGCGGCGGAAGCGCTGCAATGGGTGGTTAAAGAGATGGAGATGCGCTACGACGACCTGGAGAACTTCGGGTTCCGTCACGTTGATGATTTCAACGCCGCAATTCGCGCCAACGAAGTGCATGTCCCCGAGGGCTCCAAGCGCAAACTCAAGCCCTATCCGTACTTGCTCGTGGTGGTGGATGAGCTTGCCGAGCTGATGATGGTCGCTCCTCGCGACGTGGAAGACTCGATCGTGCGGATCACGCAGCTTGCACGTGCCGCCGGAATCCACCTCGTGCTCGCCACCCAGCGACCTTCGGTGGATGTCGTGACCGGTCTGATCAAGGCCAACGTGCCCTCCCGGCTGGCGTTTTCGGTGACGAGTTCCACCGACTCACGAGTGATCCTCGACCAGGTTGGTGCGGAGACACTAATCGGTCAGGGTGACGCGCTGTTCTCGCCAGCCGGCCAGAAACCGATTCGTGTGCAGGGCGCTTGGGTTGATGACGAAGAGATCACCCAGGTTGTCCGCCATGTCAAGGAACAGGCACAACCCGAATATCGCACCGATATCAATGCGCCCGCCGAGAAGCGGGAGATCGACGCGGACATCGGTGATGATCTTGAACCGCTGCTCGCAGCAGCCGAATTGGTGATCACTTCGCAGTTTGGTTCGACCTCAATGCTGCAGCGGAAGTTGCGCGTCGGGTTCGCCAAGGCGGGACGGCTCATGGACCTCATGGAATCGCGCGAGATCGTCGGGCCATCCGAAGGATCGAAGGCACGAGACGTGCTGCGTTCCCCGGAAGAATTGCCGCAGGTACTGGCAATGATCCGCGGCGACGAACCGCCCGCCGGCGCGGCGCCCACCGAGTCAGAAACTGAGTACGGTGGCCCGGAAGACCAGGTCGCAGCCCAATACGAGGGGCTCGAGGAGGTCGAAAGTGACTCCGATGAAGACAGCGAGGACGCTTGGGGCCTCACCGGCCGCGATTAGCGCGAGGAGCAATAAGTGAATAAGCGCATTTGGCGCGTCGGCGAAGAGCCGGTGAGCGTATGGGCAGTCCCAAACATCATCACTATCATCCGCATTCTGTTCGTGCCGGCGCTGGTGTGGGCAATGATTGCGGACGATGGCCAGGGCGGCCCGCTTCGATGGCTTGCGCTGGCACTCTTTGTCGTCGGTATTGGGTCGGATGCGGTAGACGGTTACCTTGCGCGCAGCAGAAACCTCATCAGTGATTTTGGGAAGATTCTTGATCCGATTGCGGATAAGGCACTCACCGGTGCCGCGCTCATCGTCTTGTCCATCATCGGGGAACTGCCCTGGTGGGTTACCGGACTCATCCTGCTTCGCGAAATTGGCATCACCATCTGGCGACTCATTGAAGTGCGAAGAATTGTGCTGCCAGCCGGTCGAGGCGGCAAACTCAAAACCGTCGTGCAGGCCGTCGCGATTTCCCTGGCGATTGCACCATTCCCGGCGATTTTGGGCGACTGGATGCACTGGGTCAATACCGCAGTCATGGCACTCGCATTCGTGCTTACCCTTTGGTCGGGAATTGACTACCTTTTCCGTGCATACTTTCCACGGAAGCGCGATTAGCGAGGAAGCACTGAAGGTGGAGGACGCTCATGTCGGATCATTCGAAGAACCGGAATATTGAAACGAGCCCAATTCAGCCCCCTTCAGATCAACAGCTTGAGGACGCGCAGATGATTCCGCCAATTACCGCCGACGGCGATGCCGCAACGTCCGATTCGGCGGAGTTGCCGCCGCTACCACCGGTGCACAGTGGCTATAACGAACCGTCAGCGCAGGCACTCGAACTCGCGCAAATACTGGTCGACGCACACCTCACGATTGCCGTAGCTGAATCACTCACTGGTGGCGAACTCGCCTCTGAACTCGTACGAGTTCCGGGAATCTCCGAGTCATTTCTCGGCGGCATTGTTGCCTACCAAGACGAAATCAAACATTCACTCCTCGATGTCGATCAGCGCGTGCTGCACGAGCACGGCTCCGTGCATAAGGATGTGGCCTTGCAGATGGCCGAAGGTGTGCGTGAGAAATTTGAGATGCACGATCGGCACGCCGATATTGGCATCTCGACCACGGGAGTCGCCGGGCCAGACCCGTCTGCAAAAGACCAGCCGGCTGGCACGGTGTTCATCGGCATCTCGTCGCTCTGGGGAGAGCACGTTGCTGCGCTCGACTTCTCGAACCTCGTTCGGGAAGAGGATCCGATCGGTTCTCGCCAGCGCATCCGTTTCGCGACGGTCGAGGCTGCGCTGTTCAATTTACTCGAGCATCTCGCCATTCAAGCAGAACTCTGAGGATTTCCGGTTAGCCGGGAATGAATTCTCTCAGAAGTGAGTTATAAACTTCATGAGCCTCACCAAAGTAACAACAAGAAAGGGAGGTTCCGCATGGTGCTAGTCCGTCATGAAATGGGAGAGGTGCTTCGGAACGTCCGCCTTCGCAAAGGCGCCACTCTCCGGCAAGTCGCCGGTCGTGCATCCGTGGCGCTTGGATATCTCTCGGAGATAGAGCGTGGCCAAAAAGAGGCATCGAGCGAGATCCTCGCATCGGTAGCTGGAGCACTTGATACGCCGCTTTCGCAGATTTACCACGAGGTGGGTAACCGTCTCTCGGTACATGAAGAGAACGAGCTGCGCGAACAGCGCCTGGCCGGTGTCATTCCCGACACGGTGCCCGACGACATCCTGAACACCCACCACGAGCCTGTCGGCGCTCACTAGCGAGAGCCGTGGGCGTTTGACCATCGACCCGGTGTGATCGATGAGTCACAGTAGAACGTCTCGTCACCTTGAGTGTGCCGAGGCGTTCTTCGTTTCCCGAGTACGATATTCGGATGCGATTGAGTGAATTCCAGCGTGCCGTTGCCGATGAGTTTGGTGACGTGTACGGCGCAAGCGTCGTGCGGGATGTCGTGCTCGACGGATTGAATGACCGCACCGCCAAACAGGCACTCGACGATGGCGTCGATGCGCGGCAAGTGTGGGAAGCGCTGTGTTCGGGCATGGATGTTCCGAAGGAACGCTGGTACGGCGTTGGTCGGTTGGACCCACGCAGCAAGCACTGACACCCGGGTGCCGCGCAGCCGTGGTGCATTGCGGAGCATTCACTGCTGAGATTCGCTGCCGAAATTCGACACGCCCAGGAATCCCCCTCGAACAGCTGTTCGAAGCCGTGTAGTGTCATGCGTGTGGTTTGTGGATGACTCGTTTTCCACAGCAGGATGCCTCGCCGAACAGAATGTCGGTGGCCAAATCTACGCTGTGGGCAACAGGTCAATAACGAACCGCCCGCCTTGTCTGAACGCTCTCCATCAGCGCAGGACAGCCTGTAGGCGACAACCCTAAAAGCCCTAAGGAGCAACATCATGGCCGCACCAAAAGATCGCGATAAAGCACTCGAATCCGCCCTCACCCAGATCGACCGCCAGTTCGGCAAGGGCTCAGTGATGCGCCTCGGCAGCGAAGAACGCGCACCAGTCGAAGTGATTCCTACCGGCTCAATTGCGCTTGATGCCGCGCTCGGCATTGGTGGCCTCCCACGCGGTCGCGTGGTGGAAATCTACGGTCCAGAATCATCGGGTAAAACCACGGTCGCACTCCACGCGATTGCGAATGTCCAGCGCAGCGGTGGCATTGCCGCCTTCATTGACGCGGAGCACGCCCTCGACCCGGACTACGCCCAGAAGCTCGGCGTTGATATTGACCAGTTGCTGGTATCACAGCCAGATACCGGGGAGCAGGCCCTCGAGATCACCGACATGCTGATTCGATCCGGAGCGATCGATCTGGTCGTGGTCGACTCGGTTGCGGCCCTCGTACCGCGCGCCGAAATCGAAGGTGAAATGGGAGACTCGCACGTCGGTCTGCAGGCACGCCTCATGTCGCAGGCACTGCGAAAGATCACCGGTGGCCTGAACCAGAGCAAGACCACCGCGATCTTCATTAACCAGCTCCGCGAGAAGATCGGTGTGTTCTTTGGCAGTCCAGAAACCACCTCCGGTGGTAAGGCACTGAAGTTCTATGCCTCGGTACGTCTCGACATCCGTCGCATCGAAACGCTGAAGGACTCGGGTGACGCGGTCGGTAACCGTACCCGTGTCAAGGTGGTCAAAAACAAGATGGCTCCACCCTTCAAGCAGGCAGAGTTCGACATTCTCTTCGGCCACGGAATCTCCCGTGAGGGCTCGCTCATCGACTACGGCGTTGAGCACGGGATTGTGCAGAAATCCGGTTCGTGGTTTACCTATGATGGCGACCAGCTCGGGCAGGGTAAGGAAAACGTGCGCCGATTCCTCCTTGAGAACCCGGAGGTCGCGAACGAAATTGAACACAAGATTCTTGTGCAGTTGGGCCTTCGAGAGGGCGAACCCGAAGCGGAGTCCATTGTCGATGGCGCAACGGGCGAGATCGTGGAACTCGGCGCCTAAGGTTCGCGATTCAACAGAGTGACCGAATGAAGTCTGAATCAGACGACCTCGCAGAGGTCATCGCATTTCCGGGCGCGCAGCCTGCGTCAACTGACCGAGAGGACAGCTTGACGCAGCTGCGCGCCCGGATGGCCGCGACCGAAGCCGAATACGCACCGGACCGAGCCGCAGCACAGAAACCTACCGCGTCAAAAAAGCGACCGACGCTAACCAACAAACCCGGACGATCCGTTGAATTCGCACCCAAAGCGGAGGCCGATGAGGGCGATACAGACACGAACGATAATGTCTCGACAATGCCCGGAGTCTCTTCCTCCCAGGCCGCCGACCGAGACGAAGCAAGCAATATGCTGGTTCGAGCACTCGGTCGAAGCGCCAAGTCGGTGCGCGAAGCAGAGAAATTTCTTGCCGAGCAGACCGAACTCGGCATCAGGGATCGAGAACAGATCATTCATCACATGATCGATCTGAACTACCTTGACGATGCTCGATTGGCGGAGCAGTTGATGACGGGTTCACTGAGCCGTAAGGGCCTCGGAAGTGGCGGTATCAGCAGAGAACTCCGCAAGCGGGGCATCGACGAGAGCATCGTCCAAGATGCCCTTGCCGGGTTTGACCGCGACACCGAATTTGACCGTGCCGTGGAGCTCGCACAGGAACGCGCATCCCGTTTCCGAGGACTCGATGACGACACTGCCCGGCGACGCCTCTACGGCTATTTGGCACGTCGCGGCTTTGGTGGGGATATTGTGACTCGTGCGATCAACGAGGCACTGAGCTAAAAGCGCTGGTCACTCCCCAAGGACTAAGCTGGCATTACCTTCTTCTCCCACGTAATTAGGGGTAATTTATTCGTGTCGGCAAGCAAATCTCGTAGTTTCGGTAGAACCCTCGGCGATCGAATTCTGCCGCGCGCCGCAGATTACAAGGGCTTTCGCACAAGTTGGCGCGTGGATATCACTGCGGGAGTCACGGTTGCGATCGTTGCGCTCCCACTCGCGCTGGCATTCGGTATCAGCTCCGGAGTCTCGGCAGCCGCAGGTCTCGTGACCGCGGTCGTTGCCGGGCTTGTCGCCGCGATCTTCGGGGGCTCGAACGTCCAGGTGTCTGGACCCACCGGTGCCATGGCGGTCGTGCTTGCTCCGGTGGTAGCCGTCCACGGAGCCAGCACCGTACCGCTGTTGGCGATCATGGCAGGTGCAATGCTCGTCCTCATGGGCCTCTTCGGGCTCGGTCGGGTGGTGTCCCTGATTCCGTGGACGGTGGTGGAAGGGTTTACCCTCGGTATCGCCATCATCATTTTTCTCCAGCAGGTGCCGATGGCATTCGGTACCACCGCCACAGTCGGGCTCAATCCTGCGCTGGCTGCGGCGGAAGCGATTGGACAAGCTGACTGGTCCATTGCTTGGCAAACCGTCCTCATTGTGGTCATCACTTGGCTTCTCATTGTCTTGCTGCCACGAATTCACCCTGCCATTCCCGCCAGCCTCCTCGCAGTAGTCGTCGCAACGGTGATCGTTATCGCGTTCTCGATGGCGACCCCGCGCATTGGCGAATTGCCCTCGGCGCTTCCCGCACCGTCAATTCCGACATTTGAGATGAGTTCACTCAGCTCCTTGATCGGACCAGCAGTATCCATTGCGTTGCTCGCAGCCATCGAATCCTTACTCTCCGCACGCGTGGCCTCGCGGATGGCTGACACGGGACCGTATAACCCAGACCGCGAACTCAGCGGCCAGGGTCTCGCATCCATCGCTTCCGGAATGTTTGGCGGCATGCCCGCGACGGGTGCAATCGCACGCACCGCGGTCAACGTGAAGACGGGCGCGAGGACTCGGGTGAGCTCCATCGTCCACGCCCTGCTGCTGTTGCTCGTGATTTACGTGGGTGCCCAGTTGGTCTCCACCATTCCGCTGGCCGCACTTGCGGGCGTGCTGATGGCCACCGCAGTTCGGATGGTCGCGCCGCGCACGATCAAAGCGGTCCTCCGTGCGAGCCGTTCCGACATTCTCATCTTCTTCACGACCGCGGCAATCACCGTCGCGTTCGACCTCATCGTGGCGGTGTGGATTGGTATTGTCGTTGCCGCCATTGTCGCGCTCAAACACGTTGCTGACCAGGCCGGAGTCCGACGCGAAGAGCTTCCGGGCGAGCGTGTTGACGGCGATGAGCGCATCGCACTTGTCCGAATCGACGGCGCCATGTTCTTCGGTGCAGCCGAGCGACTGCAACGCGAATTCGATGAATTTACCGGCATCGAAGTCGTCATTATTCGTCTCTCTCACCTCGGTGGACTCGACTCCACCGGCGCAAACGCCCTCGTAGAGATCATCGAAACCTTCGAAACCCGAGGGGTCACGGTGCTTATCAAGGGCCTCCAGCCGCGGCACCGACAAATGGCTGGGGCGTTTGGGGTCTTTTCCGCCTTGCGCGATGAACGACACGCGTTCGATACGCTCGAGGATGCGGTGGCTCACGCGCGGAGCCATATTGCGCGTGGACCGTGGCGCGATCAAACTCGGAAGGCATAAGCATCCTGACCATCACAGACTTGGTGCGGGCGAGAGCGAGAAGGACTCGCCCTGCCACCGATCACGGAGCCAACGGTCGTGGCTCGCGATGACGACTGCGCCAGGGTAATCAAGGATTTCCTGCTCGAGTTCTTCCGCAAGCGCGAGCGCAAGATGGTTCGTCGGCTCGTCGAGCAGCAATAGCTCCGGTGGTTCAGCGACGAGCTGCGCCAAAGCGACCCGCCGCCGCTGCCCGTAGGACAACTCGGCAAGTGTCAGTTCCGACGCCTTCTCGTCCAATAAGCCGAGTGCTGTTAGCGACGGTGCGTGATCGGGATCCCGCAGTGCGGATCGATAGGCGGCGGTGGCTGTGATGCTGAGGTCATCCCACGTGTCGTATTGGGCGAGCAGCCCCACGGTGCCGAAGCGGGTCGCCGTTCCAGAATCGGGGTCGATTGCGCCGGCCAATATGGCCAGCAGCGTCGACTTTCCCGCGCCATTCGGTCCCTCAACGAGGATGCGCGATCGCGCTTCGATCTCCAAGGACACGGGATTTAACCGTCCCGATACAGAGACAGATTGCAGTGACGTAACTTGCTTTAGGGCCGTATCCACTGTTTGTGTTGCGCCAGGCTCGGTGCCGGTGCCGGTGCCGGTGCCTGCGCCGGTGCTGCCGCCCTGTTCCCTGGCAAATCCAACGAACCGCAACGGCGCGGGTGGTTTCGGCACTGCTGTGCGGTCCAACGCCGCGAGCTGATTCCTGGCCTGTCGCAGCCGATTACCCACCGTTTTTGCGGCACGATCCGCTTCGAATTTCGCGGTGATCCGTGCTTCATTGCGCGGCTGCGTCGTGTGGAAGATAGTGCGCGCATCCACGTCAAGTACCTGCTGCAGCCGGGCTCGTTCCCGCTGCTCCGCTTCGTAGGCGTTCTGCCAGCGGGTGCGCTCCCGATCTCGAGCACCGAGGTAGGCACTGAACCCACCGGTATAGCGGCGCCCTTGGACGTAACCGTCAGTCGGTCCACCGGGACCAACAGCGAAATCGAGGTCGACGATGCCGGTAGCCACCGCATCCAGAAAGGTGCGATCGTGACTCGCGAACAGCACCGGACCGCGCCAGGATCTGAACTCTTGTTCGAGGAACCCGAGCGCATCATCATCGAGATGATTCGTGGGTTCGTCCAGCAAGATCGCCGTGGGCTGCTCGAGCAAGAGTGACGCAAGCGAGAGACGACGGCGTTGACCGCCGGACATTTCAGCGATTAGGTGATGCTTGGGGAAATCTGCCAGACCGAGCCCGGCGAGTACCGCGTTAATTCGTGCGTCCAATTGCCAGAGTCCGGACTGTTCGGCCTCGATAAGCGCCAGTTCGTAACGATCAGCCGAATTCGGATCGGATAAATCCATAGCGGCTGCTTCAAGCCGATCGCCGATCGCACGAATCGGCGCGACGGCGCGGTCAATCACGTCAAGAATTGAGGTCGCTGGCGCGGGTTCGAGTTCTTGGGCTAAGGCGCCAAGTGAATCTGGTCTGTCGATCGTGCCGGTCGCCGACTGGGCATCGAGCGAACCGGTGATCACACTGAGCAGCGTGGACTTCCCCGCGCCATTCGCACCGATAAGACCGATTGTCTCGCCGGGGGAGACCGTGAGATTCACGTCTTGGAGGACACGACGGGTACCGCGCAGCACGGATACACCGTCGAGCTTGAGGTGCCTGGCGGACCGGAACTGCAGCGCGGACACCGCAGGCGTATTCGAGAAAGTTGCTGAAGATGGATGTGACAGGGTCACAGTGGAACCTCTATTCGAGCCGGTGGCTCGCTAAGTCGGGGACACCCGCCGGGCTTCAGAACGCCACAATCGATGTGGCTGCCGCAGTCACGGGTGAGGGACTCAGTACAACTTCATGCCGAACATCCTAACCACCGAAACCCACATGCGCCAAGAGGCCCGTAGAATTGGCACATTATGACCGCAACTGCCACCGTTATTCAGCCCTCACCCGCAGCCATTGGCCCAGATGGCGAGCCGCGGAGCTTCTTTGTGCGCACCCTTGGTTGTCAAATGAACGTGCACGACTCAGAACGCATCACGGGATCGCTGCTCGCAGCCGGTTATGTCGAGTCGCAAGAGCCGGAAGCAGATGTCATCGTCATCAACACGTGTGCGGTGCGCGAAAACGCTGCCAATAAGCTCTACGGTAATCTCGGCTACTTGGCGAGCGTCAAGCGAGAACACCCGGGAATGCAAATTGCGGTCGGTGGTTGCCTCGCACAAATGGAGCAGCGCAAGATCGTCGAGAAGGCTCCCCAAGTGGATGTGGTGTTTGGCACCCACAACATGGGTTCGCTCCCGACCCTGCTCGAGCGTGCACGACACAATGCTGAGGCTGAAGTCGAGCTGCTTGAGGTGCTCGAGACCTTCCCCTCGACGCTGCCAACGAAGCGTGAGTCAACCTATTCGGGTTGGGTATCGATCTCGGTTGGCTGCAATAACACGTGTACCTTCTGCATCGTGCCGGCGCTGCGCGGTAAAGAGAAGGATCGCCGCCCCGGTGAGATCCTCAGCGAAGTGCAGGCGCTGGTCGACCAGGGCGCGATCGAGGTCACCTTGCTGGGGCAGAACGTGAACTCCTACGGCGTTGAGTTTGGTGACCGGCAGGCGTTCTCCAAGCTGCTGCGCGCTTGCGGTGAGATCGAGGGGCTCGAACGGGTTCGCTTTACCAGCCCACACCCCGCTGCGTTCACCGATGACGTGATCGACGCGATGGCCGAAACCCCGAATGTGATGCCGCAGCTGCATATGCCCCTGCAGTCGGGTTCCGACCGCATCCTGCGCGCCATGCGTCGCTCATATCGGTCGAAGAAATTCCTGGGGATTCTCGAACGCGTTCGCGAGCGGATGCCGCACGCCTCAATTACCACCGACATCATTGTGGGCTTCCCCGGCGAGACCGAAGAGGACTTTCAGGAGACCGTGCGGGTCGTTGAGGCTTCGCGCTTCTCGACGGCGTTCACATTCCAGTATTCGATTCGCGAGGGTACTCCCGCTGCGACCATGCCGGACCAGGTACCCAAGGAAGTCGTCCAGGAGCGCTTCGAGCGTCTTATGGAATTGCAGAAGCGAATCTCGCTGGAAGAAAACCAGGCACTTGTGGGTACGACGCAGCAGGTCATGGTGGCCGCAGGCGAGGGGAAGAAAGACGAGTCCACCCACCGGCTCACGGGACGAGCCGAAGATAACCGACTCGTTCACTTTGCCGTCCCCGAGGGTTCGGACACTCCTCGCCCGGGTGACGTGGTGAGCGTGGAAATTACCCGCGGGGCCCCGAGCTATCTCGTTGCCGATGACCCCTCAGGTGCGCCACTGCGAGTCCGTCGCACTCGGGCGGGCGATGCTTGGGATGCTGCGCAATCAGCATCCTGCGGGGCACCGACGGGTGGCTCCGGAACCGGTGGCGCGGTTAACCTCGGCCTGCCGACGCTTCGCATTGGTGCGCCGAGCTCGCCTTCGAAATGGCAGTAGCCACAATCGCCGAAATCATCGTCATTGGCGGCGCCACGGGTACCGGCAAGACGAATCTTTCACTCGACGTCGCGGAACGGCTGCACGCGCTAGGTCGCCCCGCCGAGATCGTGAATGTTGACGCGATGCAGTTTTATCGCGGCATGGACATTGGCACCGCCAAACTCGCGCCTGAACTTCATCGCGATATCCCGCATCACCTTTTTGACGTCCTTGACGTGACCGAACCCTCGACAGTGGCCTGGTATCAACCGCTGGCGCGTGAGACGGTATCGGGAATTATCGAGCGCGGTGCGGTGCCCATTCTTGTCGGCGGTTCGGGGTTGTATATTGCCTCGGTCGTGTTTGACCTTAGGTTCCCGGGGCGAGACCCCCAAATTCGCGCGGAACTCGAGCGTGAACTCGAGGAGTGGGGGCCGGGGATGCTCTTCGACCGTTTGCGAGCGTACGATCCGGAAGCTGCCGCGAAGATGGACCCGAAGAACGGTCGACGGATCGTTCGCGCGCTCGAAGTGATTCGCGTGACCGGGGAGAAATTCTCCGCGCAGCTACCGGAACAGGATGCGTGGTGGCGGCCAACTGCGATGGTGCTGACAGAGGTACCCCGCGAAGAGCTGGTGCCGCGACTCGATGAACGCGTGGTCGAAATGTGGCGGGACGGCCTGGTCGAGGAAACGGCGGGGCTGCTGGCAGCTGGACTCGTGGAGACGTCGACCGCGGGGAAAGCGATTGGGTATGCACAGTCCGCGCGGCAACTTCGCGGGGAGATGACCGAAGCGGAGGCGATTGCGGAGGCACAGCTGCTCACCCGCAAATTTTCGCGCCGACAGGTGTCCTGGTTCCGCCGGTATGACACGGCGATTCGCTTGCGTGCGGATGACCCTTGGGCAGCGACCCGGGTTATCGAACATGCGGGGCTCGGCTAGCAAATTCACGCCAGAGGATGGCTGTCGGAGGGCATCCGGCGGTCTTTAACGCGCCAATTTAATAAGTTGCTCCCGCGAAGACTTGAATGTTTGGCATCCCAAACATAAGGTATTGATCACGAACGCGGCAGTGGGGTTGCGTGTAAGTGAAGGGATGGACATGAGTCGGTTGATGCGACGTGCGGGGGCGATTGCGGGCGTAGTACTGCTAGGAGGATTGGGGCTGACCGCCTGCGCATCCGCAGATGATTCGGGGACCGCCGATGCCGATGTGTTCACGGTATATGCCACGACCGGATACCTTGCGGATGCCGTGGCGAATATTGCGCCCGACGCGGAAGTAATTACGATGGTTGGTCCCGGTGGGGACCCGCACACGTATCAGCCGAGCACACAAGATATCGAACAGATGCGCGAGGCTGATCTCGTGCTGTGGAACGGCCTGCACCTCGAAGCGCAAATGATCGACCAGCTCGAGAGCTTTGGTGACGATCAGCTCGCGGTCGGCGAGCACATCCCCGAAGACCTGCTCTTGCCGTGGCCCGAGACCGACGACGACGGTAACGCGCTGCATGATCCACACATTTGGAACAGCCCCGAAGCTTGGGCACTCGCCGTCGAACTCGTTGCAGACAAACTCGGTGAAACCAACCCGGACGGCGCTTCGACCTATGACAGCAACGCGGATAGCTTCATTGCCGAAATCGAACAGGCTGCTGCCGATGCGAATGCACTTCTCGAGCCAATTCCCGCAGAAGACCGGATCCTAATTACGGGGCACGACGCGTTCGGCTACTTCGGCAGCACTTTCGACTTTGAGGTGTATGCGACCGATTTCATCTCCACTGATGCGCAGCTCAGTGCGGAAGAATTGAGCGATCTCGCGGACCTGATTGCGGACAACGAGGTCGCCACCATCTTCCTTGACAATCAGGCCAACCCGCAAGCGATTACCAGTCTGCAGGAGGCCGTCACTTCCCGCGGGTGGGAAGTCAACGTGGCTGACGCTGAACTCTACGCCGACTCCCTCGGTGCTGAAGCAGGCGTCGACACCTATCTTGGGGCCTTCAACCACAACGCCACTACGGTTGCGGAAGGCTTGGGACAGTAGTTGCACGCGTGTGAGATTCGTGCGTTAGAGGTCGCCTATCACACCGGTACTGTGCTGAGTGACGCGACGCTCGATGTTCCGAGCGGGATTGTTCTGGGGATTGTCGGGCCCAATGGTGCGGGAAAATCCACACTGATTCGCGGTGCCCTCGGCTTGGTGAAGCCGGTCGCGGGTGAGATTCGGTTCTTTGGCGAACCCCTTCGACGAGTGCGGAACCGCATCGGGTACATGCCCCAGTCCACCGCGGTGGACTGGGATTTTCCCACCACTGTGTTCGACGTGGTGCTGATGGGGACCTATGGCGACCTCGGTTGGATCAAGCGCGCGGGAAAGGTTGAGCGACAGCGCGTTGTGGCCGCACTCGAGCAGACTGGGATGTCGGAATTTGCTGATCGTCAAATAGGCGAGTTGTCTGGGGGACAGCGACAGCGCGTTTTTCTGGCGCGAGCGCTCGCGCAGGAACCTGATCTCTATTTCATGGACGAACCGTTTCAAGGCGTCGATGCGAAGAGTCAGCAGGCGATCGTGGATGTCTTGCATGTCTTGCGCGAACAGGGCAAAACAATTGTCATGGTCCACCACGACCTCACGACAGTTCGCGAATACTGCGATTCCGTGGCGCTTGTGAATGGCACGGTAATTGCGAGCGGCCCGACCGACGTCACATTTACCGTCGAGAATATTCGCAAGACCTATGATGCGGGGTCGGCGAATGACGCGTTCTTGGCGGGAATTTCGTGAGCCTTTTTGAATTCTTCGCAAATCACACCTATCGCATGGTGTTTTTCGGCGCCAGCATCATCGGAATGGTTGCCGGAGCGTTAGGAGTATTCGCGTATTTGCGGAAGCAATCGTTGATGAGCGATGTCGTCTCCCACGCGGCACTACCTGGCACACTCGGAGCGTTTCTCTTTGCCGTGGTGGTTCTCGGCGTTGACGGTCGAAACATGCTCGGACTCATGTTCGGCGCGATACTCGTAGGCATTGTCGCAGTGGCCTGCGCGAATGCGATCCCGAGTCTGTCGAAAATCAAAATTGATACCGCAATGGCAATCGTCTTATCGGTGTTCTTCGGCGCCGGGATGCTCTTGAGCCGGATCATTGCGAATGGTGCATATCCGGGTAAAGGTGGAATTCAAGACTATCTTTTCGGGAATGCTTCGGTTCTTACCTGGGCCGATCTTGTGACGAGCATCACGGTCGGTGGACTTGCGCTCGTTGTCGTCATTGTATTTTGGAAAGAATTTTCGCTGCGTACGTTTGACAGTGATCAATCGTCGATGCTGGGTTTCAATCCACGCGTGATTGACTCACTCATGTTTGGAACGTTCGTGGTCGCGATTGTGATCGGAGTGAAGGCTGTTGGTCTCGTGCTCATGGTCGCCGTCGTGGTCACCCCGCCCGCAGCAGCCCGCCAGTGGACCACGACCCTGCGCGGCACAGTCATCCTGTCCGGCGTGATCGGAGCAGCTTCGAGTGGAGTTGGTGCCTACCTTTCGATCGCGCTGGGCAGGATCCCTACCGGGCCGCTCATTGTATTAACACTCTTTGCGGTACTAGTTATTTCGTTGCTCTTCGCGCCGAAACGCGGCCTGGTGTCAAAATTGGTGACCGCATGAATTTTGCAATTTCAGTGATGGTGTTGGCAGTGATCACGGCAGTTGCGTGCGCAATTCCCGGCGTCTTTGTGGTCTTGCGAAAAAACTCAATGCTCGTGGATGCGATTGGGCACGCTGTGCTTCCCGGTATCGTGATTGGTTACTTTTTTGCACGCGATCTAAATTCACCGTGGCTTATTTTGGGCGCGGCGCTATCGGGACTCTTGGTCGTATTGGGAAACGAATATCTGGCACGGACGCGGTTGATCAGCGGGGATGCCCCGCAGGGGCTAATCTTCCCGGCACTGTTCAGCGTGGGAGTTATTATGGTGACGCTCAATTTCGGCAGTGTGCACTTGGATACGCATGCCGTTTTGGTCGGTGACCTCAATCTCGCGGCCTTTGATCCCACGTATACGACATTGATGCTTGCCGTGCTCGTCTTTAATGTGCTGTTCGCCGTGGTCTGTTATCGACCCTTGAGAATTAGCACGTTTGATCCGGAATTTGCCGACACGATCGGGGTACGTTCGCGGCTCGTCAATACCGCATTTATGTTCACGGTCTCACTCACCGTGACCGCGGCATTTAATGCGGCGGGGGCGATACTGGTCATCGCGCTGGTGGTTATTCCTGCGGCGACCGCGTACTTATTGACCGACCGATTGCCGGTGATGTTCGTGTTGACGGCGCTTATTGCGGCGGTGGGAGCAATCCTTGGCTTTTGGCTAGCGTACGCATTGAATGCCGCAACGAGCGCAGGGATGAGCGTGTTCTACGGGGTGATTTTTGCGATCGTGCTCGTGACCACTCGACTCGCGCGCAACCGACGCATCAGGAGTCGGCGCGCTGCGACACCCAAATCGAATCCGTTGCCGGACGACCGAGAGCCGTATCAGTCGTTTTCTCGGTATCAACGTTGATTGAGGCGGAATACGGTGCCCCGGTGCGGACCCACAGCACCGCTCCGACCACGATGCCTTTGTCCGCAAAGAACCGCAGCAGCTCGGGGTCGTCATCGGAAATGCGCTCCACTACGTAAGCACGTTCAGGCTCGACCTGCGTGAGGGACTTCGCCTCCGGAAACACCATCGCACCTGAGCTGGAGGGAATCGGGTCCCCGTGGGGGTCACGTTCGGGTGATCCGAGCACTTCGTTCATCCGCTCAACCATGAAATCAGAGACGGCATGTTCGAGGCGGTCCGCTTCGTCGTGCACCTGGTCCCATCGATAGCCGAGTGATTGCACGAGAAAAGTTTCAATGAGTCGATGCCTGCGCACCATCGTGACCGCGTATTCGGTACCCAGCTTGGTAAGCGTGATTGACCCGTAGGGAGCATGTTCTACGAGGCCTTGCGCCGCGAGTTTTGACATCGCTCCAGACACGGTCGACACTCGCAGCCCAGTGCGCTCCGCAATATGCGTGGGTGTGACGGGCTCCTCGGACCATTCTCGGAGGGACCAGATGACTTTGAGGTAGTTCTGGGTGCTCGCGGTCAGGTCAGAAACAGACATGTCCGGAGCTTAACAAATCGGCCCACTAATATTGCTGCTATGCCACGCATCGAGTTCACGAAGGTCGAGGTGCTCGGCAACGACCTCCTCGTAATTGTCGACCCGGAGGATGCGCAGCAACTCGCGAGCCCCGATATCGCTCGGCTGTGTGATCGTCACCTCGGAGTGGGCGCCGATGGGGTGGTGCGGATGCTCCGCAGCGCTCGAATTCCCGAGGGTCAGCGTGTCCTCGAAACCGCACCCGAAGCCGAATGGTTCATGGATTATGCGACCTCGACGGGAGCGACCGAAGCGTTCAGTGCGAACGGACTACGCGCCATGGCAAGGGTCCTGACCGATTCCGACCTCGTCGAGCTTCCGAGCGGAGAGACGCTTGCGATCGCAACGCGAGTCGGGGTCAAGGATGTGCAGCGCAACTCGACTGGCGGGTTCCAGACGGACTTGGGGCGTTGGCGACTCGCAGGTGGCGAACCCTTGGTCTCCGCTCGTGGAATTGCGGTGGCGCGACCGGGGCTCGGTATCGAAGTCGGGCTGCCACACGTGGTCGTGGCACTCTCGAGCGAGGAAGAGCTCGAGGAACTCGACTTGCGTGAACCTCCGGAAGTTGATCCACCGCATCCTGCCGGCTTGACCGTAGCGTTCGTGGTTCCGGGCGACCCACTGGTGAAGAACGGTGTGGGACAGCTTCGGATGCGGGTCTACGAGCGGGAACTTGGTGAGACACGGTCCAGCGGTACCGCGGCATCCGCAGTTGCGCTGGCGGTACGGCACTGGGCAGGGGAGGGAGCTCCGCATCACTGGCGGGTGGAAGCGCCCGGCGGTGCGCTCCAGGTGCGAATGTTTCCGACTGAGGAAGGCGAACACCTCGGGCAAGCCGGTCCCGCAGAAATCGTGTTTTCGGGCAGTATCAACATTTAATTCGTCACCGGGTGTTCATATGGTGCTCGTTACCCAGTTGACCGACCGATCTATTCTCACGCAAGTGCCGGTTCTCGCTGGCGCGCATCCTTCTTGAGAATGGAGTTCTTTCTTGCGAATGAAATCAAAGATCGCTGCAGGCATCCTCGCAGCCGGATTTGCCATCAGCGGTCTGCCCGCAATTGCGAGCGCGACACCAGTAGCGCCCACGACCCTCAACGAGGATGGCACCGTCACGATTCAGATCATCAGCACCAACGACGCGCACGGTCGAATCGGCGAGATGACCGTGCCGTGGGCCGGCGCTATCGAAGAAGCTCGCACCGAAAACGAGCACTCGCTCTTCATCAGCGCGGGTGACAACCAGGGTGCGAGCCTCTTTGCCTCGTCGATTGCGAACGATGAACCAATCATGGATGTGTTCAACATCATGGAGCTCGACGCCACGGCCGGTGGCAACCACGAGTTCGATAAGGGCATGGAAGACCTGCAGCGGATTGAGGACTACCTCGGACTGCCACAGCTCGGTGCGAATGTGTATGACGCGGACGGCAACGCCGTGATGCAGGAATACGCGATCCTCGAAACCGCTGGCCTCAAAGTGGGCGTAATCGGCACGGTCCCGAACGATCTCTCAACACTCGTCTCGGAATCGGCGATCGCCGGACTCACGATCGGTGACGAGGTGGAAGCCACGAACCGCGTTGCCCTCGAAATCGCGGACGAAGTCGACATCATTGTGGCATCGATGCACATGGGGAGCCCTGTCGGCGAACCCGAGGGTGCGACCTGGGATAGCGAACGCGCCAAGCCGGGTTTCATGCAAAAGATCGACACCGAACTTACGCCGCTCGTCGACGTGGTGCTCAACGCGCACACGCACCGCGTGTACAACTGGGAAGACACCGTCGAAGAGACCGGCAAAACCCGTCCCGTTGTGCAGACCGGTGAGTACATGAACAACATCGCGGTCATCGAGGTCACATACGACCCTGCCACCGGTGAGGTTGTTGACTTCACGAGCGAAATTCGCCCGAAGTCGTCGACTCCCGTGGACGAACTCATTTCGACCTACCCTCGAGTCGCGGAAGTCGACGCCACTGTCAAGGCCGCGATCGAAGAAGCAGCAGTGCTCGGTGAGGTTCAAGTCGGTTCGATTACAGCAGACATCACGCGCGAGGGTGTGAGTGGCGAAGACACGAGCTACCCCGGTGAATCTGCGCTTGGCAATCTCATCACCGACATGTTCCTGCGGGAGGGCGAGATCTACGGGGCTGACATTGCCATGGGTAACGCCGGTGGCGTCCGCGCCGACCTGCTCTACGGTGATGATGGCGTGGTTACGTATTCGGAGCTCCAGGCAGTCATGCCTTTCGTGAATAACCAGTTTGTGGTCGACCTCTCCGGTGCGCAGGTGATTGAACTGATCAATCAGCAGTTCCAGAACGATTCGTACAACCACATCAGCTTCTCGAGCAACCTCACCTACACCTACAATCCTGAGGCAGCGGATGGGGACAAGGTTGTGGACGTGTTCTACGACGGCGCACCGATTGACCTCGACGCAACCTACGGCATCATCACGTACGGCTTCCTCGCCACTGGAACGACGGGCTTCCCGGTATTCCAGGATGCGATTGCGAGCCAGGACACCGGTCAGATCGACCTCGACATGTTCCGCGACGCGTTCGAACCGTCGATTGCCGGTGAGCCGATTTCTCCTGATTTCGCTCGTCGCACCGCGCAGCTCAACGGTGCCCCAACCGGGGCAGTTGAACCCGGCGGAACGGTAACCTTCCAACTCGGTGACCTTGACCTCACCTCGGCCGGAACCCCACTCGCGGCTGAGATCACCGGCGCGCTTGTATCGGCTCAAGACCCCATGAACCGTGTCGAGCTCGGTAACTTCGCGGCAACTGATGGCGCCGCAGAGATCTCCTTCGAGGTCCCCGAGGTAGCTGGCGGTGACTGGCTCATTGAGCTTACGGTCGCCGAAGCCGGTACCGTCGTGCGTGTTCCGCTCACCGTGGATGCTGCTGGCGGCACTACACCGCCGACTGACACCACCGGTGCCACCGAGACGGCAACCACTACGCCAACCGGTGGCGAGGACAACGGCTCGGGCGACGACAAGGGCTCAGACAATGGCAAGGGCGACTCGGACGACAACCTCGCCCAGACCGGTGCGAGCCCCTTTGCTGTGGTCTTCCCGGCACTGGCAGTTGTTGCTGCGGGACTCCTGCTGCACTCGATGCGCAGCGCCCGCATCACCAAGTAGCCGAGCTGGCGAAAGCCCAACTCACCGCTCGGCAACAGCATCTGCAGCCCGGTTAGTCGAAGTGAAAGTGAACGCCGATCGGTCGCGTGGTGTTGGAATCCGGCATTGGAATGCAACACCACGCGACCGATCTTGGGTTTTCAGCGGGTGCTAGCTTGAACGCCGACTGAGTAGCGATTCATTTTGTCAGCGTGATGCAGCCAACAACACGCACTTCTTGGCGCTGGCTTTGCCTAGAGTCGGGCGACGCGAAGGATGCGGAAGCCACCTGAGGTGGAGTCACGGGTCACCTCATAGCTTTCTCCAAGCGACGCTGCGAGCCGCTTCTGCAGCGAGTCCGCACCCAAGTTCTTCCCGACAACTAGCCACGCTTCACCTCCCGGGACTAGCCGCGGCAACCACTTCGCCAGCAACGCGTCCAAGGCCTCTTTGCCAATTCGGATTGGCGGGTTCGACCAGATGACATCAAATTGCATGTCTTCTGGTATTTGTTCCGCCTTTAGGGCGCGCACCCGAGACAGTCCGTGGCGCTGCGCATTCTCGTTCGTGAGTTCGATCGCACGCTCATTGACATCGACAGCCCAGACATCCAAATCGGGAGAATCGAAGCCGAGCGCGAGCGCGATCGGCCCCCACCCGCATCCCAAGTCGAGCGCATTACCTTCAGAAGGCGCCTGCGGGGCTTCATCAAGGAGGATGCGTGTTGCCCGGTCGAGATGATCGCCGGAGAATACCGCGTTCGCCGTGGCAACGGAGATGTCACGACCTCGTAATGTGATGTCGAGTTCGCGTTTACGCTCTTTGGCTTGCGGATTCTCCGCAAAATACTGTTCGGCCATGTCTAGAAGGTATCGCAGGGCGTAGACTTGCTCGAACATGCTCAAAGACCACGACGAACACTTTTCCTATTCTGACCCTGATGTTGACGACCGCAATGAAGCCATCGTCGATCGGGTACTCGCTCGCGAAGAATCGCAGCGAGGCAAAACAACGCTCTTCACCAGCGGACGTGCTGAGGCGCTCGATAATGATGCGGATACGACATACGACTCTGAAATAGATGGTCTGCAGCTTGAACGCGAAGCGCGACGCTCTCTACAGACGGTTGACGGCCTTTCCACGGAGCTCGAAGACGTTACCGAGGTTGAGTACCGACAGGTCCGCCTCGAAAAGGTCGTCTTGATCGGTGTGTATCCCGCTGGCACACAGCAGGACGCGGAGAACTCCTTGCAGGAACTGGCGGCGCTTTGCGAAACCGCTGGTGCCGTAGTGCTCGATGGCGTATTGCAGCGTCGACCGAATCCCGATCCCGCGACCTATCTCGGCCGAGGTAAAGCGGACGAACTCGCGGACATTGTTGCCGAGACCGGAGCCGACACAGTGGTCGCCGACACCGAACTCGCGCCCTCGCAGCGACGTGCGCTCGAGGATGCGGTGAAGGTTAAGGTAATTGACCGCACCGCAGTCATCCTGGACATTTTTAGTCAGCATGCGAAGAGCCGTGAGGGTAAAGCCCAGGTGGAACTCGCGCAGCTTGAGTATCTCTTGCCGCGACTTCGTGGTTGGGGTGCTTCGATGTCTCGTCAGGCCGGTGGTCAGGTCGGCTCTGCCGGTGCAGGTATGGGATCCCGCGGTCCCGGTGAGACGAAGATCGAACTGGACCGGCGACGCATCCACACGCGTATGGCAAAGCTTCGGCGCGAAATCGCCGGGATGAAGACAGCTCGTGATACGAAACGTGCCCAGCGGGAGCGGAATCAGGTGCCAGCCGTTGCGATTGCGGGTTACACCAACGCCGGCAAGTCCTCACTGCTCAATAGGATTACTCGCGCGGGAGTCCTCGTTGAGAACCAGTTGTTTGCGACGCTGGACGCGACGGTGCGACGAACCGAGACCGCAGACGGTCGCCCATACACAATCGCGGACACTGTGGGATTCGTCCGGAACTTGCCCCACCAACTCGTGGAGGCGTTTCGTTCCACGCTTGAAGAGGTCGCCGAGGCAGATGTGCTTGTTCACGTTGTGGATGCCTCGCACCCCGACCCCGCGGGGCAGATCCAGACGGTTCGCGAGGTCATTGGGGAAATCGATTCCCGGCACATCCCTGAACTGATTGTGTTCAATAAGGCCGATCTGATCGATCGAGACACCGAGATAGCCCTTCGTGGTCTGGAACACGAATCAGTATTTGTCTCCGCCCGTACCGGTCAGGGCGTGGACGAGCTCCTCGAAACGATTGCCGAGATGCTTCCGGTCGCGGAAATTGAGGTGGAACTCATCGTGCCGTACGACCGTGGTGATCTGGTGTCCCTGCTGCACAATTCCGGTGGCGTGCTCGAAGAGTCGCATGAAGCTGACGGCACCCACTTGCGTGCTCGAGTGCACGCAGACCAGCTCGGTGCGATTGAACCGTTCCGCGTGGGTGGGGAAGGTGCGCCGGAACGCACTCGACCGACAGTCCGTTCGAAGCCACGCGTCAATGATGAACGACCCAGTACCCGAAAACTCGAGTTGCCGCGTCACGATCAAGCAAGCTAACGACTTGACGCGATCTTGAGTCAGATGAGTGAGGCCGCCCGGGAATCTTCCCGAGCGGCCTCACTCATCGCGCGCAGATTCCTTACGCGAAAGGATCTGGACTACACCGAACGCATTACCGCTACGACGCGGCCAAGGATCTGTGATTCGTCACCGAGGATGGGCTCATACGCGGAGTTTCGGGGGAGAAGCCAGGCGTGACCATCGCGCTGACGGAACACCTTCACAGTGGCCTCACCGTCGAGCATTGCGGCGACGATCTCGCCGTTCTGGGCAGTGTTCTGCTCTCGGACGACAACCCAATCGCCATCGCAAATCGCGGCGTCCACCATCGAATCTCCGGACACCTCGAGCATGAAGAGGTCCCCGAGGCCAACGAGCTGGCGAGGTAATGGCATTACGTCTTCTACCTGCTGCTGCGCGGTAATCGGTACGCCAGCAGCAATTCGCCCAACAAGCGGCACGAGCGCCGTCTCTGCCGGGGCCGTTTCTTCGGTCTCTTCTGCGACCTGCGGCATGTAGAGCAGTTCGATAGTGCGTGCCTGATTCGAGTTGCGGCGAAGATACCCGTGCTTCTCCAACTGGGCGAGTTGGTGTGAAACCGAGGATGAGCTGGCGAGGCCAACTGCGTCACCAATTTCACGAATCGTGGGGGCATAGCCGTGGCGGTTCAGGTGCTCGGCAATGAAGCCGATGACCTGCTCCTGCTTGGCGGAGAGGGGCTTGATTGTGGGTTTCATGGTGCGCTCCTCGGCTTCCTGGTGGGGAAGAACCATCGAATGTCGGTGGCTCGTGGTCTTGTCCTCTTGTGTCGCTTTTGACTCTAGTGGGGATACCTCGAAAATCAAACAGATATTCGAGCGTGTCGAGAAAAAAATTCGAAGAAAATCCTTGCGAAAACCATCGTTCGAAGATAAGTTTAGAACAGACATTCGGAACAGGGTTTCGATCACAACAATCGAACAACCTGCTCAAGTGTTTACCGAAGGGAGAAAGACCATGACTGCAATGTCGCTCCACGACACTTCTCGTAAGCGTGCCGGTCTGAAGCTGACTGTGCGCGGGCGCCGTGTGCTCGCAGCGTTGCTGTTGGCGCCGGTCGGCCTCGGTATAGGTATTGGTGTCGCCCAAATGCCAGCTGCCTTCGCTGGTGATGATGCCGTGGCCCAGGGCGCGCACGAACAGTTCGAAATGCACACGGTGCTCGCGGGTGAATCGCTGTGGGATATCGCCGGGGGGATCGCGGGGTCCAGTGATGTTCGCGATGTAGTCGCGGAGATCATGCGCCTCAACGGGCTGTCCGACGCTTCACTACAGGCTGGTCAGCAACTCGCGCTGCCGAACCTGTAGTGCTCTCCGCGGGTGAAGTTTGTGCCGTGAACGTCGCCTGCGTGCGCAGACAACTCCGCACCTGCCCAGGTATTTCTGCCGCCCGTCTAAGATAGAGCGGTGACTTCCCTAGATGAGCTACCACTTCGTGATGACCTCCGCGGCATCGCACCCTACGGTGCACCGCAAGAACCGGTGCGGATTTCGATCAATGTGAATGAGAATCCGTACTCGGTGCCCGAGGAAGTAGCGACTCATGTGATCCAGCACATCGCCCGTTCTCTTCCGGGCCTCAATCGCTACCCTGACCGAGAATTTGTCGAACTCCGCGAGAAGCTCGCACAATATCTCGGTCACGGCATCTCACGCGAGCAGGTCTGGGCGGCGAATGGTTCGAATGAGGTCCTGCAGCAACTGATGCAGGTCTTCGCGGGCCCAGGCCGCACAGTCATGGGGTTCAATCCGACCTACTCGATGTATCCACTGATTGCTCGAGGCGTCGGGAGCGAATGGATCGGCGCGGAGCGTGACAGTGACTTTGAAATCAGTCCTGAAACCGCGCGGAAAGCGGTAGCGCTCCACCAGCCTGATGTGCTGATCCTCTGCAGCCCCAATAATCCCACCGGTACCGCACTCTCTCTCGAGACTATTGCGGCAGCCTATGACGCCGCTCCGGGAATCGTGATTGTGGACGAGGCCTATGCCGAATTTCGACCCGACGGCATGCCCTCGGCGCTCGAGTTGCTTCCAGGTCGTCCCCGGCTCGTGATCTCACGCACGATGTCAAAGGCGTTCGCATACGCAGGCGCACGTCTCGGCTACTTCGCCGCGGATGCGGCTGTGGCGGATGCGGTTCGACTCGTCCGGCTGCCGTACCACCTGTCGGCAATCACCCAGGCCGCGGCAAGCGGGGCGCTCGACTATAGCGATCTCATGCTCGCCCAAGTTGACCTGATCCGCGAGCAGCGCGATCGACTCGTCGAAGAGATTGCGAAGCTTGGCTACCGAGTATACCCATCCGCTTCGAACTTCGTGATGTTTACCGGAGTCGAAAACCCGAACGAGATGTTCGAAGAGTTCTATCGACGCAGCATTCTCATCCGCGATAACGGCATTCCAGGCTGCCTTCGGGTCACGGCGGGTACGGAAGCTGAAACTACAGCGTTTCTCGACGCCCTCGCAGAAATCACCCGCGAGCGTCCAGAACTTCAAAGCAAGGAGGCAACCCGATGACCGAGGCACGCATTGCCACGGAGACACGGAAGACAAGCGAGTCCACCGTGGAAGTGACGATCAATCTAGACGGTACCGGCAAGGCCGATATCGACACATCAGTACCATTTTTCGATCACATGCTCACTGCGTTCGCGAAGCACTCACTGAGCGATCTCACCGTGCGATCGACCGGTGACATCCACATCGACGAGCACCACACGATCGAAGACACCTCGATCGTGCTCGGCGAAGCGATCCGAAAGGCGCTTGGTGACAAGCGCGGAATCGGCCGCTACGGTGACGCGCTCGTCCCACTTGACGAAGCTCTCGCACAGTGCGTGGTGGATGTATCCGGACGGCCCTTCCTCGTGCACTCGGGCGAACCGGCAGGTTTTGAACTGCACCGCATCGGCGGTCACTTCACTGGGTCAATGGTCCGCCACGTATTTGAAGCGATTACATTCCACGCAGGACTCACCGTGCACATGCGTGTGCTTGAGGGCCGTGACCCACACCACATTGCTGAGGCAGAGTTCAAGGCGTTCGCGCGCGCATTCCGTGCCGCGAAGCGACTCGATCCGGAGGTGGACGGCATCCCGTCGACCAAGGGTGCACTGTGAGCCGACCCAGTGTAGTCGTGTTCGACTACGGCTTTGGGAATGTTCACTCGGCAGTGAAGGCGCTTGAAGAGGCTGGTGCCGACGTCACTCTCACCAAGGATCCGGAAGCAGCGATTGCTGCGGACGGCCTACTCGTGCCCGGAGTCGGTAGCTTCGGAGAAGTGATGAGGGGGCTGGAACAGGCGCACGGGCCCATGATCATCGATCAGCGGCTCGCCGGAGGCAAAGCCGTCCTTGGCATCTGTGTGGGCATGCAAATCATGTTCGAGCGAGGATTCGAAGGTGTGACGGTGCCACAGGCACCACTGCTGATTACGGATGACGCGACCTCACGAGTGCACGCGAGCGATGCCGCTTCATTCTGGTGGGACGAGGAGCCGGAGGATCAGGCGCCGGGAATTCCGGGACTGGGACAGTGGCCCGGCGTGGTGCGGCAACTTGAAGCAGCTCGGCTGCCACATATGGGTTGGAGCAAAGTAGAGGTGCCCGCCGACAGCAAGCTGTTCCGCGGCATCGAAGATGAGCGCTTCTACTTCGTGCACTCCTTCGCCGCGACCGACCTCGAACTGGACGAGATCCTCCCGCACGCCATTCCGATCAAATTGACGCACTCGGTCTACGGTGAGCGCTTTTTAGCCGCAGTCGAGAACGGGCCGCTCAGCGCAACCCAGTTCCATCCCGAAAAATCAGGCAACGCGGGCATCCAATTACTCCGAAACTGGATCGCATCGCTTTGATTCCCGCAACTGCGCCAACTACGCTAATGCGGTTGCCACAGCTCCGCTGCGCAAACTACTTCGACCCAAGGACAACCCGTGAGTGACTTCAACGATTCGCCGGCTTTGACGCTCTTCCCCGCAATTGATGTGGCTGATGGTAAAGCGGTCCGACTTGTGCAGGGGGAGGCTGACTCGGCCACCTCCTACGGTGATCCCGTGGAGGCTGCCGCACAGTGGCTAGAACAGGGCGCCGAGTGGATCCACCTCGTCGACCTGGACGCTGCCTTCGGCCGCGGCGATAACCGAGATGTGATTCGTCGCCTCGTCGAGAAATACGGCGAGAGTGTGCAGGTTGAACTCTCGGGCGGAATCCGTGACGATGAATCCCTCGAAGATGCCGTCGCCATGGGGGTCAAACGCGTCAACCTCGGGACCGCAGCGCTGGAAAACCCCGAGTGGGCGGCCAGCGTCATCAGCACCTATGGAGAGCTCATCGCCGTGGGCCTGGACGTACGCGGCACCACGCTCGCAGCGCGCGGTTGGACCCGCGACGCGGGTGACCTCTGGGATGTTCTCGAACGACTCGAAAATGCGGACTGCTCACGGTACGTCGTCACGGATGTGAACAAGGACGGGACCCTGAAGGGACCGAACCTCGAACTGCTCCGCCAGATTGCCGAGCGCACCGACCGGCCGATCATCGCATCCGGTGGTGTCTCCAGCCTCGATGACATTGCTGCGCTCCGCGAGCTGGCATCGATCGGTGTGGAAGGTGCAATCATCGGCAAGGCGCTCTATTCCGGAGCATTTACACTTCGCCAAGCACTCGACGTGGCGGGCAATTAGCTTCATGGTCAAAATCCCTCCGCACCTCCACGGTGGCCTGTCCGATTCCGCCGGACAGCCCTGGGAGGGACGTTCCTTTAGCGACACTCCGAACCCGTGGCAAAATGACGACGGAACGGCGCCGAAGGAACTCGCGGAGGCATTGCGGAAATTCCGCGCCGGTGAGGCTTCTCCGGTCGAGGTAGTGGATGCGCTGCGAGACACGCGGCTGTTGGTGCCGTTGGTCGCCGAACTTGGCGAAGAAGGACTCAACGACCAGGGCGTAAAAGTCGATAAATCGGCAGATTTGTCGATTGTTACCGTGAAAGCTCCTGACGGTCGCGGTGTGGTTCCCGTCTTTTCCTCCGTCGACGCAATGAAACGCTGGGACGACACGGCGCGCCCGGTGCCCGTAGAATCGCGGCGGGCCGCGCTTGCCGCTGTTGACGAAGGACACGACCTCCTCATCCTTGATCCGGGGAGTCCGGACACCGAATTTGCCGTACGCCGTCCCGCAGTGTGGGCAATATCCCAGGCGATAGACTACGAACTACCCTGGCGCGATCCAGAAGTGGTGGCCCAGGTCCAAAAACTGCTTGGCGCCGAACCGCGTCTCCTCGGAATCGATCTCGTGCCGGGCGATCCTAAATCAGTCTTTGCCGGACCGGAGCTCGTCATCGCGCTGCACGTCGATGCAGCACTGGACGAGGCGTCCCAACAGGCGGTGCTCCAAAACGTGCAGCAGACAATTTCCACGACCGTGGAACTCGTGGAGCGCGTCGACTCACTCGCACTGCGTCTCGATCGGGTCAAAACGAACCCGATACCTTCGAAGGAACAAGCCCCGCCTAAAGCAGGGTTGTTCCGCCGACGCCGGCGCCGTTAATCTCAGCAGATGACAAGCGAACTCCCGCAACCGCAGGTGGCCGGAACCACTCACGGCCATACGACAATGCGGGGATTGACCGCAGCCGCCGTGGAGCGATCCCGAGCCGAACACGGTCGGAATGTGCTGCCGGTGAATTCGAGTCGATCCATGTGGGAAATCCTGCGCGCCAACGTTTTCACGCTCTTTAACGGCATCGTCGTGGCGTGCTTCCTGCTCCTCGCGATACTGGGCAGATGGCAGGACGCGATCTTCGGCTTCTCCGCGGTAGCCAACTCGATCATTGGGGTGTGGCAGGAGTATTCCGCAAAGCGGCAACTCGATAATCTCCGCGTACTCAGCGCCCCACACGCCCGCGCCTATCGTGACGGTGAACTCGTGGAACTTGTCCGTGAAGATCTCGTGGTCGGTGACCTGATTAGTGTGCGGGCGGGGGACCAGGTTCCCGCGGATGCGCGAGTCCAATCCACTTCGGGGCTACAGGTAGACGAATCGCTCCTCACTGGTGAAGAGGATGCGGTGGACAAGGCGCAGGGCGATCCACTGCTATCAGGAGCGATTGTGGTTGCGGGCAGCGGTACCGCGGTGCTCGAGCGCATTGGCGCGGAGTCGTTCGCGGCAAAGCTCACCACGGAAGCGAAACAGTTCTCGCTCGTGAACTCCGAAATTCGCAACGGCCTGAACCGGGTGCTGCGCATCGTGGCAGTGCTCCTGCTACCCGTCATGCTCATTGTCGTCAACGGTCAAATGCAGGCATTCGGTGGCTGGGAAGCAGCAATTCAATCCGGCGATTGGCGCGACGCTGCCGTGGGTGCAGTGGCCGCTGCCATCGCGATGGTGCCACTCGGACTACTGCTCATGACCTCGGTGGCGTTTGCCGCCGGCGCGCTCAAACTGGGTCAACGCAAGGTGCTCGTGCAAGAACTCCATGCCGTGGAGGGCCTCGCACGAGTGGATGTGCTGTGCTTCGACAAGACCGGCACCCTCACCGAGGGCGGCGTGATGTACAACGATACGCATTTGGCCGCTGATCCAAGCTTGGGCTGGGAACGAGCCCTCGCATCCCTAGCCGCAGATGAAGGCGCAAACGACACCGCACGGAGCCTCGCCGCAGCCTATCCGGACACCTTGGCCACGGAAATCCGGCACGAAATCGCGTTTAGTTCGCAGCGAAAATGGTCAGCGGTCAGTCTCGACACCGAGGAGGCGCCCGGCGCCTGGATCCTTGGGGGACCTGATGTGATTTTGCAGCCCGGACTCGACGACGCACTGCTCGAGAAAGTCGCCGAGTTCGCGAACACCGGACTGCGCGTCGTGGCGCTCTGTCACACCTCCGAACCGCTCTCGGCCGCGAGTGTCAAAGCGGAGCGGCTGCCATCGAACCGACGCGGGGTACTCATCCTCACGCTGCGCGAACGCATTCGCTCAGATGCCGCACAAACCGTGAAGTATTTCCGTGAGGAGGGCGTTGAACTCCGAATCATCTCCGGTGATGACCCCCGTACCGTGACCGCAGTCGCACGCGAGGTTGAACTGATCCGCGCCGATGAATCGGGCATCGATGCAAGAACACTTCCGGAGGCCTCGGAAGAGCTCGCCGAGGTGATGGAGCACAACCGAGTCTTCGGCCGGGTGAGCCCGACCCAGAAGCGCAATATGGTGCGAGCCCTGCAATCGCGTGGGCACGTCGTCGCCATGACGGGCGACGGTGTGAACGACGTCCTCGCACTCAAGGATGCGGACCTCGGCATTGCCATGGGACACGGTTCGGGCGCTTCGAGAGCTGTCTCGCGGCTGACGCTGCTCGACAATCAGTTTCAAGCGCTCCCGGACGTCGTGCTGGAAGGACGCCAGGCGATCGCCAACGTCGAGCGACTGTCAATGCTCTATCTGTCGAAAACAGCCTGGGCGATACTCATTGCCCTCGTATTCGGGCTGCTGCTCTGGCGCTATCCATTCGAGCCGCGTCAAATGTCGCTCCTTGACGGCATCTCGATCGGCCTGCCGGCATTCGTGCTCGCGCTGCTCCCGAATTCGCGTCGTTACCTCACCGGATTTTTCCGCCGGGCGATTGCCTTCGCGCTTCCCGCGGGGATTGCAATCACGGTCGGTATTCTCGTCACCGGGATCGCGAGCAACACCTATGAGCAAACGACCGCACAACAACAGACCGCCGCATCCATTGTGCTCGCGGTGATGGGACTGTGGATTCTCGGGATGGTCTGTCGACCTTTCCGTCCCATTCTTGCGCTCGTCATGCTGGGCAGCATCGCAGTGCTATTTGTCGCGCTCTTTACGCCGCTGACCGTCTGGTTCTTCGGGTTCGCATGGCCGGATGCGCCGGTGCTGTGGGTGGTTGGGATCGTCTCGGTCCTGGGCTGCGCAGTCCTCGAGGTACACGGCCAACTACGGATGCGCAGCGCAAGCCGAGAACTCGAGGCCAGCGAAGAAAAATGGGCCTAAACCGCGCGGTCGCTAGAAGACCGGACCGGTGTAGTCCTCACCCGGGCCCTTCCCGACTGGGTCCGGCACCGTGGATGCTTCGCGGAACGCGAGCTGCAGCGACCGCAGGCCATCGCGGAGCGGTCGAGCATGGTGGTCACCGAGGTAGGGCAGCGACGCGGTAATGAGCCCTGCGAGGGCCGAAATCAGCTTCCGTGCCTCATCAAGGTCGAGGGTGGTGTCACCCTCTTCAGCAAGCCCGAGGTTTACCGCAGCGCCACTCATGAGGTGTACTGCCACCGTGGTGATCAACTCAACGGCGGGCACCTCAGCGATATCACGCAACTGCGCATCCAGTTCTTCGGACATGAATGCATAGGTGTTTGCCTTGCCGTCGACTGGTTCCTCGGGCTGCGAATTCGATTCGGTCAATGTGTTCCTTTCGGGTGAAACTCTGATAAGCTAGGCGCTGGAGTTTGCACAACAAGCTCCAATGACAAAGAGGATTCGTCCCACCCGCGCTTACCGCTCAAGGTTACCGGGTCTACCGCCAGAATATTTTCGCTCTGGCTGCCGTGTGTGTTGGCGTCGGTAATTGTTGCGACGGTCAGCGCCGGTGAGGTGAGTTCTTTTGTCCACCCCGGTGAATTTTTCACACATGAGCAAAGGAGTCATCCATCAGCGAACCCCGCACCAATGACCGTATCCGCGCACGCGAAGTTCGAGTTGTCGGGCCAAGCGGTGAGCAGGTCGGTGTCGTCAAAATTGATATGGCACTGCGTCTCGCGCAGGAAGCCGATCTTGATCTCGTTGAAGTATCCCCGAACAGCAATCCGCCCGTTGCCAAGATCATGGATTACGGCAAATTTAAGTACGAGGCTGCGCAGAAGGCGAAAGAAGCTCGACGCAACCAGGCGAATACGGCGCTCAAAGAGGTCCGTTTCCGTTTGAAGATCGACGACCACGACTACGAGACCAAGCTCAAGCGAGCAATTGGCTTCCTCGAGTCCGGCGACAAGGTGAAGGCAATTATCCAGTTCCGCGGTCGTGAGCAGTCACGACCCGAAATGGGAGCAAAACTGCTGCAGAAGTTCGCTGAGGATGTTGCCGAGTTCGGCCACGCCGAAAACCGTCCCAAGCTTGATGGCCGCAACATGGTGATGATCGTCGCCCCGGAGAAGAACAAATCCGAGGCGAAGGCACAGCAGAATGCGCGCCGTACTGAGCAAAAGCAAGCGGCAAGAGCCGCGAAGAGTGCCGCACCAGCACAAGCTGACGCGGCTGAACCAGAAACCAAGGAGAACTGATGCCGAAGCAGAAAACCCACTCGGGTGCCAAGAAGCGCTTCAAGGTCACCGGAAGCGGCAAGATCATGAAGCAGCAGGCCGGCATGCGCCACAACCTCGAGGTGAAGAGCGCTAAGCGCAAGGCTCGCCTCAACCAGGATCAGGTGCTCGCTCCGGCAGACGCCAAGGTCATCAAAAAGATGCTCGGCAAGTAACGCCAGCTTTCGATTTACACCCCAAGATTTTTTAGGAGAACACTGCAATGGCACGTGTGAAAAGGGCCGTCAACGCCCAGAAGAAGCGTCGCGTAATTCTTGATCGCGCATCCGGTTACCGTGGACAGCGTTCGCGCCTGTACCGCAAGGCAAAAGAGCAGGTCATCCACTCGTTTGTCTACAACTACGACCACCGTAAGGACCGCAAGGGTGACTTCCGCCGCCTGTGGATCCAGCGAATCAACGCAGCCGCGCGTGCAAACGGCCTGACCTACAACCGTTTCATCCAGGGCCTGAACCTGGCTGGCATCGAGGTCGACCGCCGCATCCTCGCTGAGCTTGCAGTGAACGAACCCGAGACCTTCGCCGCAATCGTGGCGCAGGCCAAGGCCGCTCTTCCCGCCGACACCTCGGCACCGAAGAAGACCGCCGCGTAGTTCGGATTTGTCGCTGTGAGGGCGGCCAGCCCACTGGGCCGGCCGCCCTCACGCAGTTTCCCCACCGTTTTCCTAAGGAGCAATCAGCATGATCGAGTCCGCCCGCAACCAGAAGGTCCGTGACGTCCGCCGCCTCGCACAGAAGGCGGAGCGAACCGAGCGTGCCGAATTCGTACTCGAAGGTCCACAAGCGGTTCGGGAGGCACTCGCTGCCCGGCCAGACCTGATTGTCGAGTTCTTTGCCACACCGACCGCGTACGAGCGTCATCGTGACATTGCTGCCCTCGCCGAAGACGCAGGGCTCGAGGTGCTTTTTGCGAGCGAAGAAGCCGTGGATGCGATGTCTGACACGCGCAATCCGCAAGGCATTATCGCGGTCGCGAAGCAGTTTCCAACCGCCCTCAAGCGACTGTTCGAGGGTGAGCCGAAGCTCGTCGCAATCTTGGAAGAGGTCCGCGACCCGGGTAACCTCGGCACCATCATCCGTGTTGCCGACGCTGCCGGAGCGGATGCGGTGGTGTTGACCGGTCGGTCTGTCGACCTCTACAACTCCAAGGTGGTTCGCTCCACGACCGGTTCACTCTTTCACCTCCCAATAGCGGTGGAAGCTGAATTTGAGGATGCTGTGGTTCGTGCACGCGAGGCCGGGCTTCGTGTGGTTGCCGCGGACGTTGGCGGCGACGACCTGCTCGCAGCGCGACTCGCGGGTGACCTCGTGCAATCCACGGCATGGGTGTTCGGGAATGAGGCACGCGGCCTTGATCCAGAACTTGTTGCTCAGTGCGACGCATCCCTGGCCATTCCGGTGTACGGGCAGGCGGAATCCATGAATCTCGCGACCGCCGCGAGTGTGTGTCTATACGAAACTGCATTCGCGCAACACTCCGCGCAGTCGTTGTAGCAATCTGCCTAGCGCTGCCCGCATTACTCACCAGAATGCGGGCAGAACTCTGCAACCCTGGTAACGAATGAATAACCAGGGTGCCAATCGTAGACGCGACGGGCGACGTGAGAATATGCTGATAGTTATGCAGCAAGAAACTGACAATGGTGCCAGTAGTAGCTCGCCGCTGGTCGAATTGCGTGGCGTCAACAAATGGTTTGGTGAGAATCATGTTCTCAAGGACATCAACACCTCAGTCGCGCGCCAAGAGGTTGTCGTAGTAATTGGTCCTTCCGGCTCGGGAAAGTCCACGCTGTGCCGCTCCATTAATCGACTCGAAACCATTCAAGAAGGCGAAATCCTGATTGATGGTGTGCGCTTGCCCGAGGAAGGTTCGGGTCTCGCGAAACTGCGAAGCGATGTTGGGATGGTGTTTCAATCCTTCAATCTCTTCGCGCACAAGACGGTATTGGAGAATGTCGCGATTGCGCCAATTAAGGTGCGTAAGAAATCCAAAAAGGAAGCCAACGCGCGTGCAATGGAGCTCCTTGAGCGCGTCGGTGTGGGAGAACACGCTCGGAAGATGCCAGCTCAGTTGTCGGGCGGTCAGCAACAGCGCGTGGCGATTGCTCGCTCATTGGCGATGAACCCGAAACTCATTCTGCTCGACGAACCGACGTCCGCGCTTGATCCGGAAATGATCAATGAGGTGCTGGACGTCATGGTCGAGCTGGCCAAGGACGGCATGACCATGGTGGTCGTGACCCACGAAATGGGCTTTGCGCGAAAGGCGGCAGACCGGGTGATCTTTATGGATCAGGGAGCAATCGTGGAGGAGGCACCTCCGGAAGAATTCTTCACCGCACCCAAATCGGACCGAGCGATAGACTTTCTCTCCAAGATTCTGAGCAACTAATCGAATCTTATTCAAGCCATAACTAAATATCTTCAACAGACAAAGGAGTTCTCGTGAAGTTTAGAAGCGCAGTATCTGGATTGGCGCTATCAGCAGTTGCCGCACTCGTATTGAGCGGTTGTGCGGGCGGCGGCGGTTCCGAACCCGAAGTAGAAGATAGTCCAGAATTCGCCGAAGGTACGACAATGGCCGCACTTTCAGAGGCTGGCTCAATAACGGTCGGTACCAAGTTTGACCAGCCGCTATTCGGCCTCGCGGGTCCTGATGGTACGCCGGAAGGGTTCGATGTTGAAATCGCGAAGATAATTACGGGTGAACTTGGAATTGCTCCGGAGAATATTGAATGGACCGAGACCGTCTCACAAAACCGCGAACCTTTCATTCAAGACGGTCAAGTCGATATCGTGGTCGCGACCTACACGATCAACGATGAACGTAAAGAAGTGGTTGATTTTGCCGGGCCGTACTACGTCGCCGGGCAGTCTTTCCTCGTTCCGGCAGGGAACCCCAACGGCATTACTTCGGACCCGTCTTCACTCGGTGACGCAACCGTCTGCACCGTGACCGGATCCACCTCCGAAGACAATATCCGTGAGCACACCGACAACATCATTACGGTCGACAAGTACTCCGACTGCATCGAACCGATTCGCTCCGGGCAGGCCGACGCACTCACCACCGACAATGTGATCCTCGCTGGCCTCGTCGATCAGAACGACGGTGAATTCGAGGTCGTGGACGGCACCTTCACCGAAGAGCCATACGGTATTGGTCTATCGCTTGGCGACGATGAGTTCCGCACCTTCATCAACGACACCCTCGAAGCGGCATATGAGGACGGACGTTGGGAAGAAGCCTGGACTTCAACCGTTGGTGACAACCTGGCGCTCCCGGAGCCGCCAGCCGTGGATCGCTACTAGCGGCCTAGCAAATTCCCACCGGTGGCGCCGACAGTGCGGTCGGCGCCACCGCACCCTCCGCATCCATCTCAACGAAATAGGACGCGATGATTGCGATCGTTGAAAACATTGAAGTGGTGCTTCGAGCCTTTCTGACCACACTCGAGCTCCTCGCTGTCGGTGCGCTCGGCGCGGCAGTAATCGGCATTCTGATTGCATTCTTGCGGATTTCGCCGATCCCGGCACTGCGCGCGATAGCGACTGTCTACACCGAGCTCGTGCGAAATACGCCGCTCACCCTGGTGTTCTTTCTGATTATCGTGGTGCTCCCGGTACTCGATCTCGGGTTGAACGCCAAACTTGGTGCCTTCATCGCGCTGTCGGTCTACACCTCGCCATTCATCGCCGAAGCGCTCCGCTCGGGAATCAACGGTGTCCCACTCGGCCAAGCGGAAGCGGCACGCTCGCTTGGCTTCAGCTTCGGCCAAACGGTGACCACAATCATCCTCCCGCAAGCCATGCGCATGGTGGTGCCGCCGCTAATCAACGTGGTCATCGCACTCGCGAAAAACACCTCGGTCGCATCCGGCTTCATGGTGGTCGAGCTGGTGGCGATCTCGAAAACCCTCGCGAACCAGCACGGCAACGAGGTCATGTTGATCCTGTTCGGAATCGCACTGTTCTACCTCGTGATCACGATCCCGCTCGGCCTTGCCGCCAACTACGTTGAACGAAAGGTAGCGGTGCTCCGATGAGTTCCTCAGTTCTATATGACGCTCCGGGGCCGAAAACTCGGGCTCGATCGCGAGTCATCTCCGGGGTCACTACCGCCGTGGTCGTGATCCTCCTCGGTTGGTTTATTTTCGCCTTGGGGCAGCCCCGAGTCACCGCCAACGACGTAACCTTGAGCGGCCTGTGGGACCCGTCTCGCTGGGATATCTTTACCGACCCCGACGTGTGGGAAGGCCTGCTGTGGCGCGGTCTGGTCATGGGTACCCTGCGTGCCGCCGGATTGGCCGCGATCCTCGCGATCGTGATCGGCGTGATTTTCGCGTTAGGGCGCATGGCCAAGACCGCGATAATCCGGGTTCCCTTCACCGTCATTCTTGAGTTCTTCCGCGGCATGCCCGTACTGCTGATGATGCTGTTCATCATGCTCGGACTGAAGTTCGAGGCATACTGGGCGGTTGTGTGGGCCCTCGGGGTGTACAACGGCGCGATCATCGGTGAAGCGCTTCGGTCCGGTATCGCCTCGCTACCGCGGGGGCAATCGGAAGCCGCAGCCTCACTCGGCTTCACGGGAATGCAGACCAGGTTCCTCATCGAATTGCCACAAGCGTTTCGGCAGATGCTGCCGATTATTGTGGCCCAGCTCGTCGTATTGCTCAAAGACACCTCGCTCGCCTACATCGTCGCGTATCCCGAACTGCTGCGCGTGTCGTATCAGCTCAAGGACTACTACGGCTCGGGAACCTATTCCTTCTCGCTGTTCTTCGTCACCCTGATCATTTACCTCATCGTGAACCTCTCGCTGAGCTGGTTCGCACGGTGGCTCGCACGACGTAGTGGCAGCCAAGCCGTCGGTGCCACTCGCAAGGGAAATAAACGCAAGGGTGCTGCACCGACGCCACCGCGAGGCCAGCTCGGAGCCGATACCGCGCTGCTTTCAATCGGACGACCGGAGGGACTCACCGGCCGCTCACGAGAGGACAACACACCCTAGCGTCCAAGTGACTAGACTTGGTGCTCGTGTCTGCAACCAATTCGACTGATAATCCGATCACTCCGGAGGCCGTAAGCGCCGCCGTGAGTGCCGCCCTCGAGGCAATCACCCAGGCCGCCGACGCACAAGCATTGAAGCAAGTGCGTTCGCAGCATGTGGGCGAAGGCTCACCGATTGCCAAACTCAACTCCCTGATGCGCGAAGTGCCGAAGGAGCTGAAAAAGGACGCCGGCAAGCTTGTCGGCAGCGCCCGAGGCGATATCAATAAGGCTTTTACCGCGCGAGAAGCGGAACTCGCAGCCGCTGAAGAAGCCGCCCGACTTGAGGCCGAAACCGTGGACGTCACCGCGGCGGCCCGGCGCGAACGACTTGGAGCCCGGCATCCACTGACGATGCTGCGCGACCGCGTGAGCGATATCTTCGTGGGCATGGGATGGGACATCGTCGACGGCCCCGAACTCGAGAGCGAGTGGTACAACTTCGACGCGCTCAACTTCGATCCCGATCACCCGGCTCGCGAAATGCAAGACACCTTCTTTGTGGAGCCGGTCGACCGCCACATGCTGCTGCGCACGCACACCTCACCGCTGCAGATGCGCTCCATGATCGAGCGTGGCGCTCCGCTGTACATCCTCGCGCCAGGTCGCACTTTCCGCACCGACGAGCTGGATGCGACCCACACCCCGGTCTTCATGCAGTTTGAGGGGCTCGCGATCGATAAGGACCTCACGATGGCGCACCTTCGCGGGACGCTCGAGCACTTCGCGAAGTCGATGTTCGGCGAGGAAGCAAAGATTCGCCTCCGCAATAACTTCTTCCCCTTCACCGAGCCCAGTGCCGAGATGGATATTTGGCACCCGCTGGCCAAGGGCGGCCCGCGCTGGATCGAGTGGGGCGGCTGCGGCATGGTGCACCCGAACCTGCTCAAGGCAGCAGGTCTCGACCCCGAGGAGTACCAGGGCTTTGCCTTTGGTATGGGCATCGAGCGAACGCTGATGTTCCGTAACGAACTCACCGACATGCACGACATTGTCGAAGGCGATATTCGATTCAGCGAACAGTTTGGAATGGTGATTTAGGGATGCGTGCCCCAATATCTTGGTTGCGCGAGTACGTTGACGTACCCGAAGCCGCAACCCCTCGCGAGGTGCTGGACGCATTCGTTCGCATTGGACTCGAGGATGAAGACATTCACGAGGCCGGTGTCGTCGGCCCCATCGTGGTCGGCGAGGTACTCGATCTCACCCCGGAGCCGCAGTCGAATGGCAAGACCATCAACTGGTGCCAGGTGCGCGTGGCGCCCGAGGGCCAGCAGGCCGCCGACGGTGGCGCGGATGTGCGCGGCATCGTGTGCGGCGCCCACAACTTCGCAGTAGGCGACTTCGTCGTGGTTGCGCTGCCCGGTGCCGAACTGCCCGGAGACTTCCACATCTCCGCGCGCAAGACCTACGGTCACGTCTCCGACGGCATGATCGCATCCGAGCGCGAATTGGGCCTCGGCGACGACCACGCCGGCATCATCGTGCTCGGTGAGCGCGGTGTCTCCGCAGAACCGGGCACCCCGGCGCTGCCGCTCCTGGGCCTCAACGATGTCGCTGTCGAAGTCAATGTGACCCCGGACCGCGGCTACGCCATGTCCATGCGCGGGCTTGCCCGGGAATATTCCCACGCAACCGGTGCCGCCTTCCGTGACCCGGCCCTGCGACCGGAGCTTGGCAAAATTACTTCGCAAGGCATCGCATCCGACCCGACCGAGGTGCGCGTACCGATTACGATCGCCGACGAACTCGCCGTACGCGGACAGCAGATCAGCGAAATGTTTGCGGGATTCGTCGTCACCGGGGTCGACCCCTCGCGGCCGAGCCCGACCTGGCTCGCCCAGCACCTGCGGCTCGCGGGAATGCGTTCGCTCGGTTTGCTGATCGACATCACGAACTTTGTGATGCTTGAACTCGGCCAGCCTATTCACGGTTATGACCTCGACGCGCTGCAGGGCGGCATCCACGTGCGCCGTGCAAAAGCGGGGGAGAAGCTCACCACCCTCGACAACGTTGAGCGAAAGCTCTCGGACGAGGACATCCTGATCACCGACGATCGCGGACCGATTGGTCTGGCCGGCGTCATGGGCGGTATGGAAACCGAGCTCTCGAATACGACCACCAATGTGTTCATCGAAGCGGCGAACTTCTCACCGATTTCGATTGCACGCACGGCCCGCCGCCACAAGCTACCGTCCGAAGCCTCGCGTCGCTTCGACCGCGGCGTCGACCCGGCCGTGACGGTACCCGCCGGCGCTCGCGTCGCAGAGCTGCTCGTGATGCTCGCTGGCGGTACGCTGCAGCCAGTCGGCAGCATTGTTGGTGAGGTCAAGCAACGCGAAGCGATTTCACTGCCCATTGATTTCCCCGCCCAGCTCATGGGCATTGACTATGAGCGCATTGAAGTGCTCGACTCCCTCGAAGCGGTTGGCTGCGAAATTCGCGGCGACCGCGACGCCGAGGTGCTCGAAGTGGTGCCACCGACGTGGCGCTCGGACCTCACGAGTGACGTCACCCTCGTTGAAGAGGTCGGTCGTTTGCAGGGCTTCGATCGCATCCCGTCGATTCTGCCGCAGGCACCCTCGGGGCGTGGCTTCACGCGCGAGCAGACCCTGCGGCGCCAGCTGACCGACGTCCTGGCCGCTACCGGCCACGTCGAGGTGCTGAGCTATCCATTCTTGCCTGAAGCGGAGAACCTCCTGTTCGCTTCGCCGGATGGTTCGGCAGTCGCGCAAATGAAGCTTGAGAATGCAATGGATGCGAAGACCGCGTGGATGCGTCGCAGCATGCTTCCCGGGCTGGTCGGTGTTGCGCACCGAAACGAGTCGCGCGGGATGACTGACCTCGCGGTGTTCGAGCTTGGTCGCGTGTTCTTGCCAGAGCAGGGTGTTGAGTACGGAGTTGCGGAACTTCCGCCGCTCGCCGAGCGCCCCTCGGATGCGAAGCTCGCCGAACTCAATGACGGCATCCCACCGCAGCCGTATCACCTCGGTGCGCTGCTGATCGGCGACCGCACCGCAAAGCAGCCCGGCGTGGCCGCGCAGCAATACGGCTGGCAGGATGCGATTGAATTGGTTGGGCGGATCGGCCTTGCGCTGGCGGCAGAGCTCCGCGTGCGCCAGGGGGCTCACCAGGCTTTCCACCCCGGCCGCTGCGCCGAGGTATTCGTCGTCGACAACGCGGGTGAACAGACCGCCGTCGGGTTCGCCGGTGAACTACATCCCGCAGTGACCGAGGAACGTGACCTGCCGCGTGTAGTTGCTGCCCTCGAAGTGAACGTCGATCTCATTCTTGAGAAGTCGGTTCGTCACGTCTCGGCGGGGACGATCGTCGGTTTCCCCGCGGCAACGCAGGATCTCTCACTCGTTGTCCCGCAGTCGGCTCCGGCCGGTGAGGTGCTCGCCGCGGTGCAGACCGGCGCTGGAGATCTGCTCGAAGCGATCTATCTGGTGGATGACTACCGCGGTAAGGGGCTTGCGGAGGACCAGAAGTCGCTCACCTTCGCACTGCGGTTCCGGGCAACGGACCGGACGCTCACTGCGGCAGAAGCCACCGAAGCAAAGGAAGCTGGCGCCGCGCGGGCTACCGAGCTCTTTGGCGCCACGATTCGCGCCTAGCAGTGCGCTGAACTAAATCCCGAACGGGGTGCTATTCGGCCCGATGTCCACTAACTAGGGGACATCGGGCCGAATAGCACCCCAATGTGGATTTCTGCGTGTGCGTATAGGCTTCTGCCTACCGTGCGACGTGCGCCGGGCTCCGCACTCCGCGGTAACCTCGCGCTACGCGGCAGCCGCGCGCAGCGCCGCCTCGAGCGCCACCCAGCCGAGCATTGCGCACTTCACGCGCATCACGTATTTGCCGACACCTTCCAACGCGATCGCGTCACCGATGAGCTCGGCCTCATCAGAATCGGGGTCAATCGCTGCGTTGCCACGGGAACGCAACATCGTGCGCATGGTTTCGATGCCGGAAGTGGCATCCGCAACCGTGCGCCCAACGAGCTGGGTCACCAAAATCGAGGCCGAAGCCATAGAAATCGAGCAGCCGTCTCCGGTCCAACCAATATCGGCGATCCGGTCGCCGTCGAGCCGCACCCGCAGCCGGATTTCATCGCCGCAAGACGGGTTCTTTTCGAAATGCTCGGCGTCGAAGGGCTCGATCTCGCCCTCGCCTTTGCGCTGCCGGGACTGATCCAGGATGATGTCCTGGTACAGGCCGTCGAGCCCGGTCATCGGTCGGCTCCAAAGTACGAGCGCACCGAACCGAGCGCTGCCACGAGCGCATCCACTTCATCATTCGTGGACGTGAGATAACTCGATGCCCGCGTGGAAGCAGTCACGCCGAGCCTGCGGTGCAGCGGCTGCGCGCAGTGGTGACCGGCGCGCACGGCGATCCCAGCAGCATCCAAATACTGGGAGACATCGTGGGCGTGCACGCCATCCACGATGAATGCGGCAAGACCCGAACGTGGCACCGAAGCGTCGTTCCCGATCACGGTAATCCCGGGGATGGCACTCAGTTCAGCAACCATCCGGGCCCCGAGCGCTTCCTCATGCTCGCGAATGGCATCCATACCCACGCCGGCGAGATAGCGGCAAGCCTCGGCAAGCGCGACGGCTTGGGAAACGGGTTGCGTGCCTGCCTCAAAGCGAGTGGGTGGATCCATGAAGGTGGTCTCGGCCATCGTGACCACCTCAATCATTGATCCGCCCGTGCGCGCGGGAGGTAGCTGCGCCAGGCGCTCGCGGCGACCGTACAGCACACCAATACCATTGGGCCCGGCCATTTTGTGGCCCGAGAAGGCGGCGAAGTCAACGCCGAGCGCGTGGAAGTCGACGGGACGGTGCGGCACCGACTGGCACGCATCCAATACCGTGATCGCCCCCACTGCCTCGGCAAGTGCGACAATTTCGGCGACGGGCGCGATCAGCCCGGTCACATTCGAAACGTGCGCGAACGCGATTACCCGCGTGCGATCCGTCACCAGCGGGCGCAGATCATCAAGCGTCCACGTGCCGTGGTCATTCACCGGCACATATTGCAGCGTGGCACCGGTTGCGAGTGCGAGTTCCTGCCAGGGCACAAGGTTCGCGTGATGCTCGGCCTCCGTGATCAGAATCTCGTCGCCCGCGCCGAGACGCAGGGGCTCGGATGTTTCGCCGCCGCGACCGCGCGAGGCCGCAGCGATGCCACCTGCCACGGTATTGAGTGCGTCGGTGGCTCCTGCTTGCCACGCAATCTCGTCAGCGTCGGCGCCCACGAAGGCCGACACGATCTCGCGCGCCTCCTCGAAGTCGCCGGTCGCAAGGGCCGCGAGTTCGTGCGCGCCGCGGTGTACCGCGGAATTGTGCTCGGTCAAGAACCGCTGTTCGGCGTCGATAACCGCTTGTGGCCGCTGCGCGGTGGCGCCGTAGTCGAGATACACGAGGGGTTTGCCGTGCACCTGCTGCCCGAGAATCGGGAAGTCAGCGCGAAGTTCGCGTGCGCGCGCATCGGTCAGTGGCGTGACGCTGGAGGTCGAAGAGTGCTGTGCAGTCAATGCTTTCCTATGCCGTTAGAGATATCTCATAAGGGTACGCTCCGGGCGCGGCGTAGGATGGTGGGTATGACGTTTTCTGTAGCAGTAGCTGGAGCCTCGGGCTACGGCGGGGGAGAGCTCTTACGCCTACTCGCCACGCATTCTGAGTTTGAAGTTCGGACGGTCACCGCGCATTCGCAGGCTGGCGAGCGACTCCGAACCGTGCACCCGCACCTGGCAAGCTACGGAGACCTTACGCTCGAACAGACGACTGCGGAAGCCCTTGCGGGCCACGACGTGGTGTTTCTCGCACTCCCGCACGGTAAGTCCGGCGCACTCACGGCCCAGCTACCGGCAGACACGCTCGTGGTGGATGCGGCAGCAGACCACCGACTCGAACGCGAGCAGGACTGGACTGACTACTATCCCGGTGACTGGGCCGGTAGCTGGACGTATGGGATGCCGGAGCTGGTGCTGCAGGAAGGTGGCAAGCAGCGGCAAAACCTGGTCGAGGCACGTCGTATCGCGGTGCCCGGTTGCAATGTCACCGCGGTAACGCTCGCACTGGCACCGGCCATTCGTGCCGGGCTCATCGCTGCCGATGAAATCAGTACCGTGCTCGCGGTCGGCCCCTCGGGCGCGGGAAAGAAGGCCTCGGTCGGCATGCTCGCGAGCGAGCTGCTTGGAAACGCGGTGCCCTATAACGCCTATGGTGGCCACCGCCATAACCCAGAGATCCGCCAGAACCTGCGGAACGCATCCGGCCACGACACGCGCCTGAGTTTCACCCCGGTGTTGGTACCGATGCCGCGTGGCATTCTCGCGACCTGCACCGCGAGCCTGAGCGAGGGCGTGGACCTCGCTCAGGTCCGCGAGGTGTATGCCGAAGCGTATGGCGATGAGCCATTTATTGAACTGCTCGAAGACGGCCGCTACCCGCGCACCGCGGATGTGACCGGATCGAACCGCACCCAAATCGCCTTCGGCATTGACGAGCGTGCCGGGCGCCTCATTGTGCTCAGTGCCCTGGACAACCTCGGCAAGGGCACCGCGGGTGCCGCCGTACAGTCAGCCAACATTGCCCTGGGCCTCGAAGAGTCCCACAGCCTGCCGATCAATGGAGTCGCACCGTGACCGTAACCACCCCCAAAGGATTTCGAGCTGCCGGCGTCGCGGCAGGACTCAAAGACAGCGGTGGTTTGGATGTGGTGCTCGTCGTGAACGACGGGCCCTCGGCCGCTGCCGCCGCCGTATTCACCGAGAACCGCTGCGAAGCGCACCCCGTGACCTGGTCGCGGAAGGTGATCGGTGACGGCACCGTATCGGCGATTGCCCTCAACTCGGGGGGAGCGAACTGTTTCACTGGAGAATTCGGTGCCGAAACCACCAAGCTCACCGCTGAACGCACCGCCAAGCTGCTCGGAATTGCGTCGGGTGACGTGCTGGTCGCATCCACCGGTCTAATCGGGATGGGCGACCAGGGTTGGCGCGACAAACTCCTCGCGGGTGTGGACGCGGCGTACCCCGCCCTGGCTACGGACGAACAGGCCGGCAGCAATGCGGCCGACGGCATCCTCACCACCGATACCGTGCAGAAAGTCGCCACTCGTGCGGGTGAGGGCTACGTGGTTTCCGGCATGGCGAAAGGTGCGGGCATGCTCGCACCGGGACTCGCAACGATGCTCGTGGTGATCACCACCGACGCCGATCTGGAATCAGCGCAGCTCGACGCCGCGCTGCGCCAGGCCACTCGGGTCACCTTCGACCGCGTCGACTCCGACGGCTGCATGTCCACTAACGACACCGTCGCGCTGCTGGCTTCGGGTGCATCCGGAATCACCCCCGACACCGAAGAATTCACGACCCTGCTCACCGAAGTGTGCGCGGAACTCGCCAAGAAGCTGCAGGAAGACGCTGAGGGATCGAGCCACGATATTGCGATCACGACGGTCGGCGCAGCAACTGAGCAGGAAGCCGTCGACGTATCGCGTGCGGTGAGCCGTTCCAACCTGTTCAAGGCAGCCATTTTCGGGAACGACCCGAACTGGGGGCGCGTGCTCGCCGCAATCGGCACCACCGACGCGGTATTCGACCCGCAGGCCATCGACGTCTCGATGAACGGCGTCATGGTCTGCAAAGCAGGCACGCCGCACGAGTCGGTAGACAGTGTCGACCTCACACCGCGGGCTACCGACGTGCTCATCGACCTGCACGCCGGTGACGCGACCGCGACCATCTTGACGAATGACCTCACGCACGACTACGTGCACGAAAACAGCGCCTACTCCTCATAGGTTGAAAGGCAATATGACCACCGCGCCCGACCCGTCGGTTGACCCTCGCTACGCGACTTCCGCCACCAAAGTCGAGACCCTCATTGAGGCACTGCCGTGGATGCAGCGCTATCACGGCGAAATCATCGTCGTAAAATTCGGCGGCAACGCCATGATCGACCCCGAATTGATCGAGGCCTTCGCCTCCGACATCGCATTTCTGCGCTACGCGGGGGTAAAACCCGTGGTCGTGCACGGCGGTGGGCCACACATTTCGCGGATGCTCGATCGACTCGGCATTGAATCTGAGTTCCGTGCCGGATATCGCTACACCTCGGAGGAAGCGATCGAGGTCGTCCGGATGGTGCTCGGTGGCCAGGTCGCGCGCGAACTCGTCTCGTCCATTAACGACCTCGCCCCGGTTGCAACGGGCACCTCGGGGGAGGATGCCGGGCTCTTCCAGGCGAAACGCAAGACGACGGATGCTTCGGGTAATCCGGTCGATCTCGGTCTCGTGGGTGAGATCGTCGCGGTGAACCCGAATGTCGTGAGCGCCGACATTGCCGCTGGCCGCATCCCCGTTGTGTCGACGATTGCGAGTGATGTGGACCAACCCCGGAAGGCGTTGAATATCAACGCTGATCGGGCCGCCGCGGCGCTCGCCGTTGCACTCGGGGCAAAGAAACTCGTTATGCTCACTGACGTTGAGGGCCTCTACCGCAATTGGCCCGATCGGTCTTCGCTGGCTTCGAGTATCACCGCGGATGAGCTTCGCGGGATGCTTGGCAAGCTCGAGTCCGGCATGATTCCGAAGGTGCAGGCCTGCCTCGAAGCGATTGATGGCGGAGTGAAACACGCGACGATCATTGATGGTCGTGTGCCGCACTCAACACTGCTAGAGATTTTTACCAAGGATGGTTTCGGCACCGAAGTGACCGAATAGCCGCCACGATTTTTATAAACGAAAGGGACGACATGATTCGCCACTTCCTCCGCGACGATGACGTAACCCCCGAAGAGCAGTCCGAGATTCTCGATCTCGCTGCCACACTGAAGCAAGATCGCTTTGCCGCTCGTCCTCTCGAGGGCCCGCAGTCGGTGGCCGTGATCTTCGACAAGAGTTCCACCCGCACTCGCGTGTCCTTTCACGTGGGAATCTCGGAACTCGGCGGCAGCCCGCTCATCTTCACCACCGCATCCAGCCAGCTCGGTGGCAAAGAGACCCCGAGCGACACGGCCCGCGTCCTCGAACGCATGGTGTCGGCCGTGGTCTGGCGCACCTATGCGCAGTCGGGGCTCGAGCAGATGGCGGACGGTGCGCGCGTGCCGATCGTGAATGGGCTGAGCGATGATTTCCACCCGTGCCAGTTGCTTGCCGATCTCCTCACGATTCGTGAGCACAAGGGCGACACCAGGGGCCGCAAGCTCGTGTTCATCGGCGATGGGCTGTCCAATATGGGCCACTCCTATTTGCTGGCCGGCGCGCTCGCGGGGATGCACGTGGCTGTGATCTCGCCCGAGGGCTACCTGCCGCGCGAGGATGTGGTTGCGGACTCGACGCGCATCGCCGCGGAAAACGGTGGTTCGATCGCGGTCGGCACGTCAATCGAGGAACTCATGGTCGACGCCGATGTGGTGATCACTGACACCTGGGTGTCGATGGGACTCGAAGCCGAGCGGCAAGAGCGAATCGATGCCTTCGCGGGCTACCGCGTCACCAACGACGTGATGAAGCTCGGCAAGCCGGACGCAATCTTCATGCACTGCCTGCCTGCGGATCGCGGATTTGAGGTTGATGCGGACGTTATCGATGGCCCGCAGTCGGTGATTTGGGACGAGGCAGAAAACCGACTGCACGCCCAAAAGGCACTACTCGCCTGGTTGCTCGCGAAATCACGTAACGAGCCGATCGCGCTGCGGAACTAGCCTGCAGCCCGACCCGATCATCCTCACCGCATCGAATCAACTACACGGAGCCGCGTTCAATGACTCAGCCACAGCAATCCCGCGCCAGTGAAGACGGAGCCCTTTGGGGTGGTCGCTTTGCGGGAGGACCCTCACCCGAACTCGCGCGACTCTCCAAGTCCACGCAGTTCGACTGGAAGCTCGCGCACTACGACCTTGCAGGCTCCCGCGCGCACGCGCGTGCGCTGCACAGTGCGGGCTACCTCACTGAGGATGAAGTTCGGGGCATGATCGACGCGCTCGACGAACTCGAGCGGCGTGTCACCGAGGGCTCCTTCGTCGCGGCCGAAGCGGATGAGGATGTGCACTCGGCACTCGAGCGCGGGCTCATGGAAGTCGCCGGTCACGAACTCGGTGGGAAGCTTCGTGCCGGCCGCAGCCGCAATGACCAAATTGCGACCTTCATCCGGATGTATATTCGCGATACTGCGCGTAGCCTCACCGGTCAGGTCCGCGCACTCGTGGACGCGATTGCGGCGCAGGCCGAAACGAACTTTGACGTGATTATGCCGGGACGCACCCACCTGCAGCATGCGCAGCCGGTGCTGCTTGCGCACCACTTGCTCGCACACGCCTGGCCGCTCGTTCGCGATCTTGACCGCATCGGGGACCTGCTGCGTCGACTCGATGAGTCGCCGTACGGCTCGGGGGCGCTCGCGGGCTCCACCCTTGGTCTTGACGCTACGCAGGTGGCTGAAGAACTCGGCTTTTCACGGTCCGTTCCGAACTCAATCGACGGCACCGCATCCCGCGACCTTGTTGCCGAATATGCGTTTGTGTTGGCGCAAATTGCCATCGATGTGTCTCGGCTCAGCGAAGAAGTCATCGTCTGGAACACAAAAGAGTTTGGCTTCGTCACACTCGATGACTCGTACTCGACCGGGTCAAGCATCATGCCGCAAAAGAAGAACCCCGATATTCCAGAACTCGCTCGAGGCAAGACTGGCCGCTTGATCGGTAATCTCAGTGGCCTCCTCGCCACGCTAAAGGCCCTGCCGCTGGCGTATAACCGCGATCTGCAGGAAGACAAAGAACCGCTTTTCGACTCCGTTGAACAGCTAGACATGCTGCTGCCGGCCTTCACCGGAATGGTCGCGACGATGCAATTCCATGGGGACCGGATGCGCGAACTCGCGCCGCAGGGGTTCTCATTGGCTACTGACATTGCCGAGTGGCTCGTGAAGCGTCACGTGCCGTTCCGAGATGCGCACGAAATCTCCGGGGGTTGCGTGAAGTTGGCTGAATCCAAGGGGACGGATCTCGACGGCCTGACTGATGAGGACTTCGCGAGCGTGTCAGAACTGCTCACCCCCGAGGTGCGCGAGGTACTCACCGTGGATGGTTCGGTGGCGACTCGTGACGGACGAGGGGGCACCGCGCCCGATCGGGTTCGCGAACAGCTCGTTGAATTGCGCGGACGACTCGACGATTAGCGCATTCTTCGATGGCTGAGCGCGTGATTCCATTCGCGGGGTTGGGAATTGCTACTGTTAGCGACGTGACTCAACGTGATCTCTCCTGGCAGCAGAACGACGCATCGTTCGACCACATTCTCGACGAACTCGAGTGGCGCGGCTATATCCACGTCTCCACAGACTTGGATGAACTTCGCGCTCGGATGAACGAGGGGCCGATCACGTATTACTGCGGTTTCGACCCGACCGCACCGAGCCTGCACCTCGGTCACCTTGTGCAGCTGCTCTTGCTTCGCCGTTTGCAGCTCGCGGGTAATAACCCCATTGGGGTAGTGGGTGGTTCGACCGGTCTCATCGGTGATCCGCGTCCGACTGCGGAACGGACCCTCAACTCGCGCGAGGTAGTCGCCGACTGGGTCAACCAGTTGCGAGGACAAATCGAGGGCTACCTCGACTTCGGTGGCGAGCACCCCGCGCAGATGGTCAACAACCTCGACTGGACTGCGGACCTCACCGCCATCGACTTTCTTCGCGACATCGGCAAGCACTTTCGAGTCGGGTCGATGCTCAAGAAGGATGCGGTGGCTGCGCGTCTGAATTCTGAAGCAGGAATCTCCTACACCGAATTCAGCTACCAAATTCTGCAGGCGTACGACTTTTTGCAGCTCTACCGCCAGTACGGACTTGAAATGCAGACCGGTGGCTCGGACCAGTGGGGGAACCTGGTCGGGGGAGTTGATCTCGTTCGTCGAGCCGAAGGTGCCTCAGTACACGCACTCGGTTCGCCGCTGATTACCAATTCCGACGGGACAAAGTTCGGCAAATCTGAGGGCAACGCGATCTGGATCAACAGTGAACTGACCTCCGCGTACGCCTTCTACCAGTTCTGGCTCAACACCGATGACGCCGATGTGGTGGAGCGCTTGAAGGTATTTACGTTCTTCACGCGTGCAGAGATCGAAGCGTTCGCGCAGAAAACTGCGGATGAACCGTTCCGTCGCGAATCACAGCGTGCGCTCGCGTGTGCAGTGACGACCTTGGTGCACGGTGAAGAAGCAACGCAGAAAGCGATCGATGCATCGGAAGCACTATTCGGTCAAGGTGATGTGTGGTCACTGGATGCATTGACGCTGCAGCAGGCGGTAGCCGAACTTCCGAACACCGAGGCCGGTGTCGGTACCGAAGTTGCGCAGGTGCTGGTTGACACCAAGGCGGTTGATTCGCTCAGTGCCGGTCGTCGTGCAATCAAGCAGGGCGGCGTCTCACTGAATAACACCCGTGTGGAAGACGAGCACCGCACGATCTCCGCCGATGACCTCTTGCCGGGCAACGTTGCAATCCTTCGTCGAGGCAAGAAAACCCTGGTTGGTGTAGTAATCAACTAGCGAATTCGGCTAATTTACTTAGCCCATCAGGCCCGAAATCCGAGCAAGACGCGCCCGGGTTTCGGGCCTGATTTGCGCGAGGGGTGCCCCTGCCGTAATGTTTTCTCTTGTCGCCGCGAGGTGCGAGACGCTGCAGAGCGAATCGGCCACAAGGCAGCGACCAAATCGGTTGAATCAACACGTTCTAGCCATGCTGGAACTGAAAGATTCGTCACCTACTTGCCAGTCTTGACTGGCAAGGGCTAGACTCGAGATCTGACGGTTTCGATCTACCGGAGCCAGGTGAACAAAGCGGAAACGCCGAGTTGACAAGGCAGAAACATCCGGTAACCTAGTCAAGTTGCTCCCGAGACAGCAGCCCACAGTCAGTGGGTGAACGTGCGGGAAGTATCCGATTCTTGAGAACTCAACAGTGTGCACTTTTATTGTCTAATGCCATTTT
>NZ_JBQDBE010000015.1:0-70734 GCF_052090685.1 Gulosibacter sp.
TTCAAATGAGGCAACGTATCGAGCTACGCGGAGGTTTCTTATGAGTCAACGCGCCACACTGCATCGTGATCAATCCATCCATATGATCGGAGCGATACGGCGTGGCCGTCATGCCGAGCCAGCGCTTAGTGTTCGCTTGGCGCAGCGCAGCCTCGACAGCGGGCGCGGCAATTGCATGACACTCATCAATGATCACTTGTCCGTACTCATTCAAAATTGTAGGATCGCTGTTTCTATGGGCGAGAGTTTGCATCATGATGAGGTCGACCACGCCGTGGCGTTTGCGTCGTCCAGCACCCAGCTGGCCAATCTGCTTTTCCTCAATGGAAAGAAACTGTGTCAGGCGCTCGCGCCACTGGGCCAATAACTCTGCTCGGTTTACAAGGACTGCGGTTGGGACTGACCGCTTAGCGATCAGTGCACAGGCGATAACTGTCTTTCCTGCGCCAGGCGGGGCAACGAGGACTCCAATATCGTGCTTTTTCATCGCTTCCACGCTCTCGGTCTGTTCAGCTCGAAGCTCTCCTCGGAACTCCAACTCGATTGGCTGTGCCTGCTTCACGCGAGGCTTCGAGAGCTTCACAGAAAGTCCAGCGACTTTCATCCGCTGAACCGCCTCGTCAAGCAGGCCTCGGGGAATTCTTATCTCGTCTTCATCGTGCTCAAAGCACGTCACATATCGAGGCGTCCCGTACGTGCTGAGGCGTTGCGCCTGCTTACGAAAGAATTCCGGGTTGGCAATGGACGCCAGATGCTTCAACTCGGTGATCAAACTTCCCGGCAATTGATGCGTCGAAATGTGGACGGTTGAGTCGAGGCTCACTGCAACCTCGAGTCCATCGAGTTCCTTTGCGTTCGCGCGTAACGTCGACTTAGTTGGTCGTGGCGGGAGGCTTTCGGCCGGACCCATACGAATGCCTTGAACCGATTTCGCAAGCTCATCGATTTGAGCTTGAGTCACGGGGGCAACTGTCGAAAGCGCTGCGAATTGATCGGGGAGTATGTTCCAGGTCCCCGGATCGGCAAACACTGAAGTGCCTCTACGCCTGCAGTCGCCCTGCAACGGAAGTGCGATCAAATTGCCGAGTCGAGTTCGGCCTGCGGATTGCCTCGGCAAAGTATCTTGCGAGGGGAAAAACCTGTCGTAGCTCTCGAAGCTCATAGCAGGAGAGTCATCCATCGCTCGTTTCAGCAGTGACATTCCCGCCGCGCGTGCCGTGGATGCCGAAATCGAAGTTTCGAAGAAAATCCAAACATGCGCGCCTTCACCGGAGCGGGATATTTCTGCGAGTACATCGATGCCCGCCTTTTGACAGGCTCCTACGTAAGTAGCCGCGTCACGTCTCCAGTCGGAGTCGTCAAAGTCGCAAACAAGGAGTCGGCATAGGTCGCCACTAAGCATCGGGTATATACCTACGTGGAACTCTCGTGACGGATCACCCTGCGTGGATGCACCACGAAGATGCGAATCAACCACCTTTTCATTGAACGGAAGATAGTCATCTTGATTCACGCCATCGGTGTAGAAGCCTCCGCGAACCACTGGACTCCAACCGCTCTTGCCCGTGCGGGAACTCACCCAGCGAGTTGCGAAGACATCACGTCTCCCTTGAAATCTCTCCATGAAGAGCGCGATTTTCTCCGTGCTAGACGACTGTGCGTTCACGGCAGGAGGAGTAGCTGTTTGAGGTATTTCCTTATCTGATTGCGAAATCTCTACCTGCTGAGAATCCAACACGTCAAGTTCGTGTCTTGCCGTTCTGAGCTGCAATTCCAGGTCTGTTATTCGCGCAAGTAACCCAGCACGTGCCGCATCGCTATTCTGGTGGCTTTCCATAGAATTCACTCTCCTGGGACGCGCTTAGGATGACCTCACGTCTGGATTAAGGGTGCTTGGCTTTCGGAGGCGCACTGAACGCGTTCATCGACCCCGGTCGTCATAGCAGAAGGCGGCTTCACGAAGCTCAGCGCGTGCCTCAGAATGTTCACATTTTTCGAGTGTCACTTGCGTCGGGCTGCCAATTCGTCGCGCAATTCGCTGTGCGATTCATCTATGTCCTATAGCTGAACTTTGCCGCTTTCGACGTCATCGGTCCGGAGGCGAAGTTCCGCCCGCCAGCTGGCGTCAACTCTCGACTGATCCGCGACACTCTCGTCCACCTCAAGGCTTCGCAGCCTTCGACGAACTACGGCAGTTCTATCACGCTGATCAAGAGCGAGGAGCACTCGCTCAACCTCTGACCGATCCATGGACATGCCAGGATTGTAAGCCGCTAGGCTGCGATCCTCATTGGCGTTGACGGTACCTATGCATCAGCGACATTCAAATGTCTGCCCGCGCGGGAGAGGGGTCGTTGCGGTGGCGACCACGGGTGCTGAGCAAAGAAAAAGCCCGAGCCTAAGACTCGGGGTAGTGGTGGCTCCGACGGGCGTCCATCCCGTGACCTCACGATTTTCAGTCGGCTGCACTTCGCATACTTGGAGAGGGAGCATAAGTTGCACCCGTTCGGTGCCTTGGAGTGGTTGTGGGCTAAATGGGCGTCTTACATCAAGTTCTGGAGCGCATGGGAGACCTGGGGGACGCCAGCACGACGGAGCTGTTCAAGCAGATCTTGAAGAGTCAGTGGAGGGTGCTCATAGATATCGAGAAGGTGTCTGACTGCACTGAGCGTCTCGGCTCTGTGAAGATCGAGCTGATCGAGCAAGAACTCGTCAGGGTGAACAACTTCGATGTCATACGGGTGCAGTGCTGGGGCGGGGAAGTGCCGAAGGTTGAAAGTGACGAGCACCGCCGCGTTACTTCGTACGGCAACGGCGAGCACATGTTTGTCATCGTCATCGCAGAGCATCTGTTCGGTGAGCGCCTCATACCCGTGTACTTCGGCGTCGGGAAACGCTGCCTGCATGGCGTCAATCCTTCGCCGCACGGCCTCGTGCGATAGTCCTCTCTTCACGAGATTGCGCTCGAGTTCGGCGAGTACTCCGCGTGACCAAAGTGGTCGGAACGTGCGGCGCTCCGCGAGTGTGAGCAAGAGATCATTGAGTGCACCGCCGAACACTGTGCAGGTGTCAAGGAACGCAGGAAACGCCACTGTGCCGCTGCCTATTCGTCGTCAGGTTCGTAGACGACATCGAACAAGCCGTCCTGCTGACCTTCCCGCACTGTGCGGCGTAGAAGCGCTTGGCGCTCGGCGCGTTCGCGCTCCTGGTAGGCGATGATATCCGCGAGGAGTACACGACGGTGGCGGCCAACGGTTGTGTGTGGGACCCGGTCTTCGCGCAGGAGCTTTACAAGGGTCGGGCGGGAGACACCGAGGAAGTCGGCAGCCTCCTGAGTAGTTAGCTGAGCGTCGTGGGGTATTACTGTTACGCCGCGACCTTCGGCGAGGGTTTGCGCGACTTGGCGGATGACAGTGAACAAGCTGTTCGGGAGTTCGATCTCCTGGTGATCGGCCGAGATGATGCGCATGGTGCCGCCGTGTGGAACCTGCCGTTCCATTTCGGTGATGATGTTGCCGAGTTGCTGCGCTTCCTCTGCCTGCGGCACGTAGGTGCGCCCGCGGTCACCATCCATTGTGCTGCGCATGGTGGGCCTCCTGTGGTGGTATCGAATCGCCAGAATACTCGAAATATTCGAAAATTCAGCGAGAGGTGGGATCCCTCATTTGGCTGTCTCCGTGCATTCAGTCAAGGACAGCCGCTACGGCTTCAATCTCGACGAGCTGATCGTCGTAGCCGAGCACTGTGACCCCGAGCAGTGTGCTGGGGACGTCATGGTCGCCGAATGCATCCCTGACTACTTCCCAGGCGGTCACCAAATCTGCTTGTTTCGAGGATGCTACGAGCACTCGGGTGCTGATTACATCCTCGATGGATGCGCCGGCGGCTGCCAGCGCGCCAGTCATGGTTTCGATACAGGCGGCAGCCTGACCGGCGTAGTCGCCGATTGCAGCGGTGCTTCCGTCTGAATTCAGCGGGCATGAGCCGGCAAGAAAAATCAGGCGTGCGTTACTTGGAGCTGTTGCGGCGTATGCGTATTCGGCGGCGGATGATAGGGAGGATGCGCGGATGAGTTGGACTGCGGAAGGCATTAATCGAGTATTGCAGCCGACAACTGAACGTTCGCGGCTCCAGTCGTGCCGCCGCGCGAACGTGTTGGGGCTCATCAATCCCAATGGTTTGCCGGGGAAGTGGTGGTTCCGACCGGTATCGATCCCGAGACCTCACGAATCTAAGACGTGCCGTTGTCACTCAGCAATAACGAGTTCGATGTGAACTGCGAAACATACTGTTTCGGTTGGTGAGCGTCCGTCTCGGCTTGGGTATTACAAAGTAGGATTGAGTCATATCGAAAGCGAGGCCGGAACATGCGCACTACGAAGCAACTCAGCATTACCCTTCCCAATAGCATGGCTGACGCGCTAAAGGAGCGCGTCGCGTCCGGCGCATATGCAAGCGAAAGCGAAGTCATCCGCGAAGGGCTTCGTGCGTTGTTCTCGCAGGAGGAAGCGGTCGAACGATGGCTCCATGCTGAGGTTGTAGCCTCCTACGATGAGATGCGCGCCGATCCGTCTAGTGCGATCAGTTCCGAAGACGTGCGCGCTCACCTCGCTTCACTGCATCAGCGACACGTGTCAGGAAACGATGTGTGACAAGAACTGTCACCTACTCGCCGCGTGCCCTGCAACAACTCACCGAGCTCTATCTTTGGGTTGCTGAACAGTCGGGCTTTCCTGATCGCGCCGATGGGTATGTCTCCGCGATCGTCGACTATTGCGAAGACTTAGGGGACTTCCCATTGAGAGGTGCTGATAGGAGTGATTTGCGTCCAGGGCTCCGCACCATTGGATTCCGTCGCCGCGTCGTAATTGCGTTCGCTGAACATGAGCAAACAATCCAAATTCTTGGCATTTTCTACGGTGGGCAAGATTACGAAGACTTGATTTCTTCCGCGGGCGATTAAAGCCAAGGTTGATACTCTCGAAGCTGTAGTCCTCCGGGTTTTGGTTTCGTGGTTCAGCCACGGAACCCCGGAGGTTTTCTCTGCAGCGTGACAGTTGCACTTCTTGAGTTCCGGGTCAATGGGGCGTCTCTCCCCGGTCAGTAACGCACAGCCGCTACGGCTTCAATTTCGTCGAGTTGTTGTCGTAGCCCAGCACGGTGACTCCAAGAGGGGTGCTGGGGCCATCGTGGTCGCCAAAAGCATCTCTGACTACTTCCCAGGCGGTCACCAAATCTGCTTGCTTCGAGGACGCGACGAGCACACGAGTGCTGATCGCGTCTGTGATGGATGCGCCGGCGGCGGCCAGCGCGCGGGTCATGCTGCGGCAAAGGGAAATGCAAAAACCCCGAGCCAAAGACTCGGGGCAGTGGTGGCTCCGACGGGCGTCGATCCCGTGACCTCACGATTTTCAGTCGTGCGCTCTACCAACTGAGCTACAGAGCCAAGCGGAGTTGAACTCCGCTGAGCGAAAACGCCCTCATCTTTCGACAAGGGCGTCGCACTCGCGACCCTGACGGGACTTGAACCCGCGACCTCCGCCGTGACAGGGCGGCACGCTAACCAACTGCGCTACAGGGCCTTATTTATTTTTTGAGACATCCAACAGTAACAGACTTCTTGACTCGGGTGCCACTTGGGCTACCACAGTGACCCCAACGGGATTCGAACCCGTGTTGCCGGCGTGAAAGGCCAGTGTCCTAGGCCACTAGACGATGGGGCCAAGAAGGCTGTCGTGCTGACTGCCAAGAGTCAAGCTTAGGGTCAAACCGCTCCGCGCTGCAACTTGAGAGCGCAAGAATTTTTCGGCCCTCGCGGATCCGAAGGTGAACTTCCTAGTAAATAGGCCACTTTCCCTGTGAAAATCATTGATTAGTTTGATTAGAGTGACTACCGTTACTCATGTTGTTAACGTGACTTGTGTTACGAATGCACTCTCACGGGGCATGTGTGAGGCGTAACTTGCGCTCACGAGCCGGATCACTGCATCCGGAAAAGTAGGAAACGAGAGGAACGGATGACTTCGACTAGCGGCCTGTGGGGTCGAACCCGCCGCTTTGGCCTCCGAGCCGGCGCGGTCATGGTGCTCTCGTTTCTACTCATTGCACAGACTGCGATTACCGCGTCCGCGAAAGATCTCGATGACTACGCGACGTGGGATGACGTCATCGCGGCGCAGGGTGATGTGGATGAGCAGAACCGGCTTATCGAAGAAATCAATGCCCAAATTGAGCAGCTTGAAAATGATGTTGCTGACGCGGAAATAGTCTCGGAAGAGGCCGGTCAGGCTTACTCGGATGCGGCCGATGCGACGACTGAGCAAAACGCGACCGTCTTCAACCTGCAGGAGCAGGCGGACGATGCGGATGCGACCGCTACGGATGCGGAGCAGGAAGCGGGCGCGATGGCGGCCGCGATGTCGAACCGCGTGACAGTTGACCCCACGGTTCAGCTGCTCACGGAGCCGGGCTCGGCGGACGACTTCCTGATGGGCATGTCGACCCTCTCGAAGCTCGGGACCCACAACGGGGCCGTGTACGAGGATGCGCTCAGCGCTCGGAACAACGCCGAGCAGCTCGGTGAGCAGGCCACCGCTGCTCTCGAAGAACTCGAACGACTCGAAGCTGAGTCGCAAGAAGCCTACGAAGTTGCGGTTGCGGCGCAAGAAGACTTGCAGACCAAGCGTGATGCCGCGATCACGCAGGGAACTGAGCTCGAAGCGATGCTCATCCCGCTGATGGAACACCGCGATGTGGTGCAGTCCGACTTCGAAGAGGGCGAGCGCCTTCGCGAGATCGAACGCCAGCGCATCGAAAAGGAACGCGCCGAAGCCGCTGCTGCTGCGGCTGCCGCCGCGGAGGCAGCGGCAGCGGAAGCTGCACGACAGAACCAGAACAATGGCGGTGGCAGCAGTAGCGGCGGCGGGGGCGGCGGAAGCAGCAGCTCGAATAGCTCCGGTGGCGGTGGCTCCAGTGGTGGTGGAGGCGGCGGCTCGTCAACTCCACCTTCGACCGGCGGCGGCGGCGGCGGTGGCGGCGGCTCCAGTGAAGGCGGCGGTTCGACCGCGAGTGCCGGCTATCACTACCCGATGTCTTCCTCGGGCTGGATCACCAGCCCCTACGGAATGCGTCTGCATCCCGTGTATTTCTACTGGCGGATGCACAACGGTATCGACCTTGTTGTGCCGGGTGGAACCTGCTGGGCTCCGATCTACGCAGTGACCTCGGGCACCGTTGGCCTCGCGGGCTGGGTCGGCTCCTACGGAAACATGGTGTCCTACACCTCATCCGATGGCACCGTGTTCAATAACGGACACATCGCACCGGGCGGGATAAACGTCTGGGTTGGCCAAAAGGTCAGCGCGGGTGACGTCATCGGATACGCCGGGACCACCGGCGCGTCGACCGGCTGCCACTTGCACTTCGAGATCAAGCAGAACGGCAGCTACGTCGATCCCGTTCTCTGGCTGGCAAACCGGGGTATGTACTACTAGCGAGTTTTGTGAACGCCAGCGGCCGCGACAGTCGCGCGCTGGTGGCTGGTGGCCGCTGTAGCCATTGCAGGTAGCGCTCATCATGGTTCGAGTACCGACCATGATGAGCGCTGCCAACCATGATGGCGAACGCGGAACTCGTCGCACCGAGGCGCTCGGCGCCCCAAATGAAACGCGTTCCGCCCGGGACGCCCCGAGCGGAACGCGAAAACGACTACTCGCCGGGAAATGCCTCGATCGAGCGCTGGACGATCTCGTCGGCCTCAGCGGCATTGCCCCAAGCATCCACCTTGACCCACTTGCCAGGCTCGAGGTCCTTGTAGTGCTCGAAGAAGTGCTTGAGCTGGTCGCGAGTGTTCTCGGGAACATCCTCGAGCTCCTGCAGGTGCGAGAAGCGTGGGTCCTTGTGAGGGACGCAGAGGATCTTGTCGTCGCCGCCCGCTTCGTCGGACATCCGCAGCACGCCAATTGGGCGAACCTTGAGTCCGACACCCGGGAACACCGGGTATTCGAGCAGTACGAGCGCGTCGAGGGGGTCGCCGTCGTCAGCAAGTGTGTTCTCGAAGTATCCGTAGTCGACCGGGTACACGAACGGTGTGAACAGCACGCGGTCGAGGTAGACGCGACCGGTCTCGTGGTCAACTTCGTACTTGTTCTGGCTTCCGCGGGGGATCTCGATGACGACGTCATATGCGGCCATGAAGGGTGCTCCTCTGGGTCGTTGATTGCAATGGATGCGTAGGGTCCAGGCTAGCGTGGCCCGGCTAATGCTTTCGTCCGAAAGGAACCTGATCGCCACCGGCAGCGCCAACTCACCTAAGATTGATGCATCTGGCAAAGCGGACACCGTGTCCATTTGGCGCGGTATGTGGCGAGATACGACAGTCATTCGCGAGCTTCGACATCAACGCACCAATTACGGCTGCAAGACGCCAACGGCGAAACCAACCCACGAATGACTGCCGGCAGGCGCCAATAGCGACGACAACGCAAAATGACCCCGGTAAGTCACCGAGCACGACCTCGAGAAGGGCAGGCATGAGCTCCTCCATTTCACCCGTTGCGGAGCAACGAGTGACCTACGCATTTCGGCATCCGCGTATCCTGATTCGCGAGGTGCTCGCTGGACTGGTGGTCTGCCTCGCGTTAATCCCCGAGGTGGTGGGCTTCTCGATCATCGCCGGACTCGACCCTGCGGTGGGTCTATATACGTCGATGATCATGGCGATCACGATTGCATTCACGGGTGGTCGCCCCGCGATGGTGACCGCGGCGGCGGGCGCCACGGCGCTCGTACTCGCACAGGTCTCGCGCGAATACGACATGAATTACGTGGTCGCGACCGTGCTGCTCGCCGGAATCCTGCAGATCGTGCTCGCACTCCTCGGCGTCGGAAAGCTGATGCGTTTCATCCCGCGCAGCGTGATGACCGCATTCCTGAACGCACTGGCAATCTTGATCGCGCTCTCGCAGTTGCCCCATCTCATCGGCGTCGGCTGGCAGGTCTACGTGCTCGTCGCCGTCGGCATCCTGATCGTCTGGGGATTCCCGAAACTCACCAAAGCGGTGCCGGCGCCGCTCATCGCGATCGTCGTAGTCACCGCAATCGCGCTCATCCTGCGTATCGACGTCCCGACAGTCGGCGATCAGGGGGAGTTGCCTCGGGCCCTTCCGAACTTATTCTTCCCCGACGTGCCGTGGACCCTCGAAACGCTCGGCATCATCGGTCCGGTCGCAGTGGGCATCGCCCTAGTTGGCCTCATGGAATCGCTGATGACCGCGAAGCTCGTCGACGACATCACCGAAACGAATTCATCCAAGACCCGAGAATCGGTGGGCCAGGGCATTGCCAATATCGCGGCGGGAGCCTTCGGCGGAATGGGCGGCTGCGCGATGATCGGGCAAACGATGATCAACGTCAACGGCTCCGGCGCGCGCACCCGAATTTCCACATTCATGGCGGGCGTGTGGCTGCTGATCCTGATCCTCGTGCTTGGAGACGTCGTGGGCATGATCCCAATGGCGGCCCTCGTCGCGGTGATGATCATGGTCTCGATCGGCACGTTCAATTGGCACTCGATCAAGCCGTCCACGCTCCGCCGCATGCCCAAGGCAGAGACGCTCGTCATGGTGCTCACCGTGGTTGTGGTGGTCGTGACCGAGAACCTCGCAGTTGGCGTGATCATCGGGGTGATCGCCGCGATGGTCGCCTTTGCGCGCCGCGTCGCCCACTTCACCACGGTCACCCGTGAGATCGAGGGCGAGGGTGAGGATGCGGTGGCCAAGTATCGGGTCGAAGGGCCACTGTTCTGGGCCTCGAGTAACGACCTCGTGACGCAGTTTAATTACGCCGATGACCCGAAGCGCGTGGTGATCGACATGTCGAAATCGCACGTGTGGGATGCATCCTCGGTGGTGTCGCTGGATGCGATCGAGCAGAAGTATGCCGCGCACGATGCGAAGGTGGAGATTATCGGCATGAACCGCGCATCGAGAGGGATGCACGGTCGAGTTTCGGGGACGACCCCGAGTTGAGGTCACGAGTTTTGGGCGTCGGCGTAGCCCGAAGCGCTGGGCACGACTAGGCTAGCTGCGTGACTGATCGACCTCGCCTAACGCCGCCGGTCGCAAACATCCGGAGAGCAGTGCGCAATGCGCTTCGTGGATATGCGACCGAGGGAGACCTTGTGCTCGTTGCGCTCTCTGGTGGACCTGACTCGCTTTCATTAGCAGCAGGCCTCGCCTTTGAGGCGCCACGGGCTGGCCTTCGCGCCGGTGCGGTGATTGTTGATCACCAGATGCAGCCGGGTTCTGCCGAGCAGGCGCAGCGCGCTGCCGAGCAAGCCCGCGCACTCGGCCTCGACCCCGTCGTCGTGGAATCAACAGCCGTGATCGACACCGGTGCAGGACCAGAAGCATCCGCCCGCGTCGCCCGCTACGACGTGATTGACGATGTGAAAACTCGCGTCGGCGCCTCGTGGGTTGTGCTCGGCCACACCCTCGACGACCAGGCCGAGTCGGTGCTGCTGGGGCTCGCGCGCGGTTCGGGCGGCAAATCACTGCACGGGATGGCGGTCGTCAACGGCTACCTCGTGCGGCCGCTGCTCGGTATCGAGCGCAAGGAAACGCATCAGGCTTGCGAGGATCAGGGGCTCGATCCCTGGTTTGACCCGATGAATCAGGATGAGTCCTATAAACGGGTGCGCATCCGCAAGAACGTGATGCCCACGCTCGAGCGCGAGCTCGGCCCGGGCATTGCGCAGGCGCTGGCCCGCACCGCAACGACGCTGCGGGAAGATTCAGAGACCCTGGATGCGCTGGCCCTCGAGTGGGCGCAGGAAATTATTGACACGGATGCGGAAGGTCGCATCACGCTCGATGTCGGCGGCTTGGTGACGCAACCGGCCGCGCTGCGGCAGCGAATCTGCCGGATCGTGGCGGAGCAGGGCTTTGGCGTTTCGCTCTCGCGGGCGCACACCATGGCAGTGTCGGCGCTCGCGACCGAGTGGCGCGGGCAGGGTCCGATCGACCTGCCGGGAATCCGCGTGGAACGGGCAGAGGGAAGACTACTGTTCGGAGCCGCGGCACGAGGATACGAAGAGGACTAACGAGGACTAGATGCGCGCTAGCGATTGCACCGAGGAAATTCGCCAGGTTCTACTCACGCAGGAGGAGATTCAGGAGCGCATAGCTGAGCTTGCGCGCGATATTGAGCGCGACTACGAAGGTAAAGTTCCGCTGCTGGTCGGTGTGCTCAAAGGCGCGGTAATGGTCGTGAGCGACCTTTCACGAGAGCTGCGCATGCCGATCGAGATGGACTGGATGGCAGTGTCTTCCTACGGTTCAGGCACCGAATCCACCGGTGTGGTGCGCATCCTGAAGGACCTCGACACCGACCTCTCGGGGCGCGACGTGCTCATCGTCGAGGACATTATCGACTCGGGGCTGACGCTGACCTGGCTGACCCAGAACCTTGCGTCGCGCGGGGCGTCGTCGGTGGAAGTGTGCACGCTGCTGCGCAAGCCCGAGCGGCTTAAGACTGACCTGGCGGTGCGCTATATCGGTTTCGACGTGCCGAATGAGTTCGTGGTGGGCTACGGCCTCGACTATGACGAGCGCTACCGGAACCTGCGTGATGTGGCGGTGCTGCATCCGGCGGTGTTCGGTGATGATGACGTTGATCCCGAAGGTCCGGTTGAGCCGGCGCGGAAGGTGCTGACGCCGGGGCTGCCGGATACGCGGACTCGTTGAGTCTTGGGCGGTGCGCTGCAGCAGTCGCGGCAACCGCAACGAAGTATGCTGGCCGCATGCGCATTCTGGTTGCCTACACGTCGAAAACCGGCTTCACCAAGACCTACGCCGAGTGGATTGCCGAGGACCTCGGCGCGGAGCTTGTCACCACGAAGGAACTCACTCGCGAACTCATCCGGGGCCATGACGTGATCGTCCACGGCGGCGGCAACCGCGCTGGCAATATCGGCGGCCTGTCGAAATTCTTGAAGCACTGGGATGAACTCAACCGCAAGCACGTCGCACTCTGGTACACCGGTGCGAGTCCGGCAAACCCGCAGGGCAATGCGAAGCAGTGGGCCAAAGTGCTCACGGAAGATCAGCTCGAGCACACCGAACAGTTCTACCTTCGCGGCGGCTTTGACATGAGTTTGCTGCGCGGCACCGACAAACTGATCATGAGCTCTATGGGTGCGGCGATCCGGCGCAAGCGGAACCCAAGTCCGGCCGACAAGGGCATTCTGAACATGATCAAGCACCCGAATCGTGAACTCGACCGCGACACGATCACGCCGCTTGTCGAGCACGTTCGCTCGCTTGCGTCTGCGTAAGCTTGCGTGGGTTGAGCTCGCACCTCCGCTGGAAATTTCTAAACTGAACGCCCTCAGCGGACAAACGTCGATTCTCGGCAGGCAAGAGGGGATGGTGCAGCCTTGCCCGGGTAAGATTTGGCCATCTGTGCTTGAAGCACCGAAGCATGCCGCCAAATCGAAAGGTCGCGAGCGAGCTCGCCCTCATCCATGAAGACGTTTAAGAAGATCATCAAGAGCCCAATTTTCATTGTGCTGATCGCGCTCATCGCGATTGGTGTTGGGTTTAGCTTTTTCACCTCGCAGGGTACGAGTGAAGTTACCACGCAAGAGGGCCTCGAGATGCTCGCCGAGGAGAAGGCGAAGGAAGTCACGATCACGCAGGGTGATAACCGCGTGACCATGGTGCTCGCCGAAGCCGACGACGAGTACGGCGAGAATGTCTTCTTCTACTACGTGGAGGCGCGCGCCGATCAGGTCATCGACGCGGTCGCCGCGGCAGAACCCGCCGATGGCTTTGACGACGAGGTGCCGGGCCCGAATTGGCTCTCCACGGCACTTTCGCTCTTGCTGCCACTGATGCTGATCGGTTTCTTCGTCTGGATCATGTTCTCAAGCATGCAGGGCGGGGGCGCGGGCGGCGCGATGAAGTTCGCGAAGTCGAAGGCGAAACTCGTCTCGAAGGAAGACCCGCAGGTGACCTTCGCCGATGTCGCGGGTGCGAATGAGGCATTAGAAGAGCTCGCGGAAATAAAAGAGTTCTTGAAAGAACCGGCGAAATTCCAGGCCGTGGGGGCGCGCATCCCCAAGGGCGTGCTGCTCTACGGCCCGCCGGGAACCGGTAAGACGCTCCTTGCCCGTGCGGTTGCGGGCGAGGCTGCCGTTCCTTTCTATTCCATCTCCGGTTCGGACTTCGTCGAGATGTTCGTGGGTGTCGGTGCGAGTCGTGTCCGCGACCTTTTCGAGCAGGCGAAACAAAACGCGCCAGCGATCATCTTCATCGATGAGATCGACGCCGTCGGTCGCCAGCGTGGCGTCGGCATGGGTGGCGGAAACGACGAGCGCGAGCAGACCCTGAACCAGTTGCTCGTCGAAATGGATGGCTTTGACGCGACGACGAACGTGATTCTCATCGCGGCTACCAACCGGCCGGATGTGCTTGACCCGGCTTTGCTTCGCCCGGGTCGCTTTGACCGCCAGATCGGTGTGGATGCGCCGGATATGCAGGGTCGCGCGCAGATTCTCTCAGTGCATGCCAAGGGCAAGCCGCTCGCAAACGATGTCGACCTGAGCTCGGTGGCGCGAAAGACCCCCGGATTCACGGGTGCGGATCTCGCGAACGTGCTCAACGAGGCGGCGCTGCTCACTGCGCGCATGAACGCGCAGATCATCGATGCGCGAGCTATCGAAGAGGCCATTGACCGCGTGATCGCCGGGCCACAGCGACGGAGTCGGGTCATGAATGACCAGGAGAAGCTGATCACCGCGTATCACGAGGGTGGCCATGCGGTCGCGGCAGCGGCGCTTCGCCACACCGACCCCGTGACGAAGATCACGATCCTGCCTCGCGGTCGCGCCCTCGGATACACGATGGTGGTGCCGCTCGAGGACAAGTACTCGGTGACTCGCAATGAGCTGCTCGACCAGCTCACCTACGCCATGGGTGGCCGCATCGCTGAAGAGATCGTGTTCCACGATCCGACCACCGGTGCATCCAACGACATCGAGAAGGCAACGAAGACCGCCCGCAAGATGATCACCGAATACGGCATGTCGAACAAGCTCGGCGCGATGAAGCTCGGTGACAACGAGGGCGACTCGCCCTATTCGCAGTCGCAGGGCGCGCCGTACTCCGACGGCACCGCGCGCGAGATCGACCACGAGGTGCAGCAGCTACTCGAGAATGCGCTGCAGGAGGCGTACTGGGTGCTCAACCACAACCGCCACGTCCTCGACCGCCTCGCAGCTGAACTGCTCGAAAAAGAGACCATCAGCCACGAGCACCTCGACGTGATCTTCGCCGATATCGTCAAGCTGCCCGAGCGTCCGCAGTGGCTGTCGAGCCCGGAGCGTCCGGTCAGCGACCAGCCGCCAGTGGAGTTGAAGCCTCACCTGCCGGTGGATGAACTCGGCCAGGGTGGTGGTCACCACGGTGGTGGTTCGGCGAGCAATACGCGGGCTGATTAGTCAGTGACTGTAGACCGGGAGCGTGCTGCGGCTGCGATTCGAGAGTTCCTCGCAGCCGCGGGTTTGCGCGCCGATGACCCTCGCTTAGCTCGCACACCCGAGCGCGTCGCGGCTGCCGCCGAAGAACTACTCGGCGGCGAGGGCGTCGACCCGGTGCCCATGCTGCGCGCCGGGCGAATCTCGGTCAGCGGCGACGCCGAGGTCCGTGGTGGCAGCGTAGATGGTGACCGCGGTGACCTCGGCAGCGGCAGCGGTGGTGGCGGTGACAGCGGTGGTGGCGGTGACGCCGCGCCGGGTACCCCAGCTTCTGCGCGGGATACCAACGCTTCCTCGTCAGATACCAGCGCTTCTTCATCAGATACCACCGAAAGTGAAGTTGACCACTCTCTAGAAAGTGGTCAACTGCATTTCGGGTGGTCCTCAAATTCGGGCACGACCCGCCCCACGCCCGGTGCTCCCGCATCTTCGTCGGGTCCCCTCACTTCGACGCCCGGTGCCACCGCTTCAGCGCCGGATACCACCGAAAGTGAAGTTGACCACTCTCTAGAAAGTGGTCAACTGCGTTTTGGGTGGTATTCAGGAGCGGCGACGGGCGGCGAAGCGGGCGGAGATCTGGGCGGCCAACCGGGCGGAGATCTGGGCGGTGAAGCGGGCGGAGATCTGGGCGGTGAAGCGGGCGGAGACCTGGACGGCGAACCGAGCCGCGAAGCAGGAGGCGAACCGGGCAGCGAATCGAGCCGCGAATACACCGACGGCAACCTCGTTCTCCTCCGGAACATCCGCTTCCGCTCGATGTGCGAGCACCACCTGCTGCCTTTCGACGGCTGGGTTCACCTGGCCTATCTCCCCGGCGACTCCATCATCGGGTTCGGCCGACTCTACGATCTAGTCGAGATCTGCTCGAGCCGCCTGACCCTGCAGGAGCGCCTCGGAGAAGAGCTCGTCGATGCCGTCATGTCCGGACTCGACGCTCACGGCGCGCTCGCGGTGATCGAAGCTCGACAAGGATGCGTGGCAGACCGAGGCCCCCGGCAGTCAGATTCAGACTCGGTCACCTTGGCCGCACGCGGCAAATTGTATGACCCGCAGATCCGCGCGGATGCGCTGCGACTGATCGCGCTTGGCGGTAGCGACCGGGATGCCGACTCCACTGAGCGTGGCCACGGTCCCAGATAGCCGGGACAAGATTTTTGATGAAGCAGACTCCGTAGGCTGAACATTGCTGAGACCCTCGACGTCGTAGAGCCGTAATCCGCGTGTTGTCGGAAGGCTGGACTAAAGTGTGCAGAAGATATCAGCCGTGCGTGGCCAATTACCTTTATTGCGCGGGGAAGAGGGCTGACCTACATGTTGCTAGCAATTACAGCTTTTATTGACGTTCCAGAAGGAGTGCCGACCGTAGGGGTGGTTAAGGCATTTCGTGACGGGCTCGAAGAACTCGAAAAGCGCGAGTCTCTAATCGATCCTGACGTTACAGTTATGAAGGCACTCCACCGAGTGAGAGTGCAAATTACGCTCGCCATGGACCCACCTGACGATGATTTGATCGAGAGTGTCCTCAGCGATGCGTTGGAAATTGGCTCATCGGGGGAGTTCGTCCTCGTTAATGATGAAGACGATGAGTTAGCCACCAATCTTCAGAAGCCTCTGCATCGCAGGGGCGCGTTGCTCACCCCGGCATGACTGCCGCGCGCCGTGCCATCGCTTTGTCGACAGATGAACGAGTAAACCTGGCGATATGGCGAGGTACGAAGCAATACGCTCCCATCGTCCTGCAGGCTATTGCAACCGTAGGAATCGGTTTCGTTCCCGGTGGGTTCGCACAGAGCAGTCCATACTCCGAATGGGCTTGGCCGCTCCTGATAGCTTCCATTCTCGCGGCTCTTGCGGGAGGAATCTGGGGTGTACGTCAGCGGCGAAGCACCGCAGAACTTGAGCGGCACGCGGCAGGTGCACATGAACGTGCTGAAGCACGGGCGGATGCGGTGAGGCGAGCATTGGATCATATTGTCCAGGAGATTATGGATGATCTAAGAGTGAACCGTGCAGAAACGCGAGGATCGGTGTACAGGCATCGGAATGACGATTTTCTGTTGGTTTCGCGTTGGTCGGAGAACCCGAAACTGCACAAGATCGGGACACTTGAATTTTCTGATGACCAGGGTGTACTTGCTGAGGCATGGGAACGCGGATTTGCGAGTACGCAAGACATGGATGAAGACCTTGAAAAGTGGCGAATCATGCAAGAGGAGCAATACAACGTGTCGAGAGATCGCGTTCTGAAACTCACTATGCATGCTCGGTCGATGCTTGCTCTCCGGATCGATCACAACGGTGACCAGCTGGGTGCGATCGTGTTGGAAAGCCGTCGTCCGCGTGGGCTCACCACAAGGCATCTTGCACAGTTGAAGGAACACATCCTCGTCCGAGCAATAGCACCACTACTCTCTATCCCCTGGTCACATTTACCGAGTGCTGCGACTTTATCCACAGAGGATCTAGGCAATCCTGGTGTCGAAACTTCCTTATCGCGGGAATAGCTCCTTAGCGCGCTGTGCTTACCCAAGCGCCTAAAACTGGAAACTCACGAGCGAATCTCCCGAAGTCAGCCAATGGTTTGTGCACTTTAGTGAACGCGCGGGCTTCACTCAAGTATTGCAACCCGGACCGGAAAAGACTTCGGTAACGGATAGATTACGGATGTTTGTGAATTTCATCTGAGCCCGTGAGGACATCCATGAAGACTCGCCGCATGATTGGCGCCGGCGCCGCCACCGCAGCTCTCCTTCTCGCAGGAGCGGTTGCGACTCCAGCGTTTGCTGCTGACCAGACCGTCACTGATCTGAACGATGCATCGTTGACTGCCGAATCACTCGTCGAGAGCCTTCTGGGTGACGACACTGAGGTCAGTAACGTGACCTTTACCGGTGACCCGCGGGGAGCTGGTGTCGCGAGCGGTTTTGAAGACGTCTTCGGTATCGACGGCGGTGTCGTGCTTGCCAGTGGTGCAGTTGCCGGATCGTCAAGCATCATCCTGGGGCCGAACACGAGTGACGGCACTTCGGTCAGCCTGGGAGCGCCCGGTGACACTGACCTCGACGCTATCGTTGCCCCTAACTCGACACGCGACGCTTCAGTCCTCGAGTTCGACTTCGTACCGCAGAGCAGCACGATTACGTTCTCGTATGTCTTCGGCTCGGATGAGTACCAAGAATATGTAGATAGCTCATTCAACGATGTCTTCGGCTTCTTCGTAAACGGCACCAACTATGCCACCGTGAATACCGCGGACGGTGTCGTTCCAGTTGCGATCAACTCGATTAACCACAAGACGAACTCATCGTTCTACGTCGATAACTACGGCGAAAACAACACCAACTTCAACACGGAACTCGACGGCTTCACCGTTGTGCTCACCTTTGAAGCACCGGTAAATGCTGGCGAGGTCAATCACATCAAGCTGGCCATCGCGGATACTTCCGACCGGTCTCGCGACTCCGCGGTGCTCATCGCCGCAGGCAGCTTCAAGTCGAACACCGCGCCTGTCGCAAACGACGTCGCCAAGGAAACCGAGTTTGACACTCCAGTCGACGTCACGCTTGACGGCACCGACGCAGACGGGGATGCACTGACTTACGAAATCGTCGATGCACCAGCCGCTGAGCAGGGCACCGTCTCGGCTGTGGACGGCAACAAGGTCACCTTCACTCCGGCCGAAGGATTCACCGGCGATGCCACGTTCACCTACCGCGTGAACGACGGCTCGGTGAACTCGGCGCCGGCAACCGTAACGGTTACCGTGCTTGAGGAAGGCACCGTCATCCCGACGCCGACGCCGACGCCGACCCCAACTGAGACCACGACGGCACCAACCACCACGCCTCCGACGACCGACCCGGCCACGTCGGTTCCCACCGCGACCGATTCAGAGTCGCCAAAGCCGGACAAGGGCGACAAGCCAGCTAAGGGCGACCAGGATGACGACGCGCTCGCATCCACCGGTGCCAGCGACATGGGTCTGCTGATCGGCCTCAGCGCAGCGCTCATGCTGGCCGGTGGCCTCGCCTTCGCCGCAAACAAGCGTCGCCGGGCATAGTTGAGCCGCGGCACGGTCTAGCCGCTACCGGCTAGACACCGCGGCACCGCGACCTCCCAACAAAAGCGCTACACCCGACCCCATCACGGGGCCGGGTGTAGCGCTTTTCGCTTCGGACAAGGCCAAAGCCGAAGTCGACTACACCAGGTCGAAGCGGTCGAGCTCGGTGACCTTGGCCCAGGCGGCGACGAAGTCCGCAACGAACTTCTCGGTGGCGTCATCGCTCGCGTAAACCTCGGCGACCGCGCGCAGCTCCGAGTTGGAACCGAAGAGCAGGTCAACGCGGGTGCCACGGCCGACGAGCTCTCCCGAACCCTCGCGGCGACCCTCGAAGGCCTGCGAGTCCGGATCGAGCGGCTTCCAAGTCGTGCCGAGGTCGAGCAGATTCACGAAATAGTCGTTCGTGAGCTGCCCCGGGCGGTCGGTGAACACACCGTAGTCCGAGCCGTCCCAGTTCGCGGCGAGCGCGCGCAGTCCACCCACGAGCACCGTCATCTCGGGCGCCGAGAGGGTCAGCAGGTTCGCCTTATCCACGAGCGCGTGCTCCTGCGGGAGCACCGCGTTCGGCCCGTAGTAGTTCCGGAAACCATCCGCGATCGGCTCGAGCACGCCGAAGGAATTCACATCGGTCTGCTCCGCAGAAGCATCCGTCCGGCCCGGGTGGAACGGCACGGTGACCTCGTGACCCGCATCCGCCGCCGCCTTTTCGATGGCCGCGTTGCCCGCGAGCACGATCAGGTCGGCGAGCGAAACCCGCTTGCCATCGGCGCGGCCCTCGTTGAACGAAGCCTGCACCCGCTCGAGCACCTCCAACACGCGGCCGAGTCGCTCGGGGTTGTTCGCGCTCCAGTTGCGCTGCGGTTCGAGGCGGATGCGCGCACCGTTGGCACCGCCGCGCTTGTCGCTACCGCGGTAGGTGGATGCTGCCGCCCAGGTGGTCGCGACGAGGTCGCCGATGCTGAGCCCCGCATCCAGAATCTGCTGCTTCAGCGAGGCGGCTTCGGATGCGTCGATCAGCTCGTGATCGACGGCCGGCACCGGATCTTCCCAGATGAGGGCTTCCTGCGGAACTTCCGGCCCGAGCAGGCGAATCTTCGGGCCCATGTCGCGGTGGGTGAGCTTGTACCAGGCACGTCCGAAGGCATCCTCGAAGGCCCCGAGGTCGTCCTTGAAGCGACGCGAGATTTTCGCGTACTCGGGGTCCACGCGCAGCGAAATGTCGGTGGTGAGCATGCGCGGTTCGCGGCGGCCGCTACCGTGCGCCATTGGCACCATGTCCTCACCGCCGCCGTCCTTCGGGCGCCACTGGTAGGCGCCGGCCGGGCTCTTCATGAGTTCCCACTCGTAGGCGTAGAGGATGTGGAAGAACTCGTTGTCCCAGCGTGTGGGGTGGTAGGTCCAGGTGACCTCGATACCCGAGGTGATCTGGTCATCCCCCTTGCCGCTGGCGTGGTTGTTCTTCCAGCCAAGGCCCTGCATTTCCAGGCCCGCCGCTTCGGGGTTGTCTTCGAGATTCGAGTCGGGCGCGGCGCCGTGGGTCTTACCGAAGGTGTGGCCACCGGCGATGAGCGCGACGGTTTCCTCGTCGTTCATCGCCATGCGGGCGAAGGTTTCGCGGATGTCGTGGGCCGCGGCGAGCGGGTCAGGCTCGCCCTCCGGGCCTTCCGGGTTCACGTAGATGAGACCCATGGTGGTCGCGGCGAGCGGCTTTTCGAGGTCACGGTCACCGGTGTAGCGCTTGTCGGTGCCGAGCCACGTGGTTTCGCTGCCCCAGTAAACATCGTCGTCCGGTTCCCAGGCTTCCACGCGACCGCCGCCGAAACCGAAGGTCTTCATGCCCATCGATTCGAGCGCGACGTTCCCAGCGAGGATCATCAGGTCGCCCCAGGAAATGTTCTTGCCGTACTTCTTCTTGACCGGCCAGAGGACGCGGCGCGCCTTGTCGAGACCGACGTTGTCGGGCCAGCTATTGAGCGGAGCAAAACGCTGCTGGCCGGTGCCCGCACCACCGCGACCGTCGTAGATGCGGTAGGTGCCCGCGGCGTGCCAGGCCATGCGGATGATCAGCGGACCGTAATTGCCGAAGTCGGCAGGCCACCATTCCTGCGAGGTCGTGAGGGTCTGGGCGATCTCTTGCTTGACCTCGTCGAGGTTCAGTGTGTCGAAGGCCGCGCGATAGTCGAAGTCCTCACCGATCGGGTTCGCGACGGCGGGGTTCTTCGCAAGGATCTTCAGGTTGAGCTGGTTTGGCCACCACACCTGGTTGGCGTTGCCGGCGGTGGGGTGAGGCTGATTGTGCACGACCGGGCAGGTGGCCTCTTCGGCCTGCGCTTCGGCGGCGTCGGAGACGGTAACTGACTGGTCAATGTCAGTGTCGTTCTCGCCGATTTCGGTGACGGCTTCGTCGGGGTTGGACATTTCAGATCCTTCCATGATCACGGGTGGTCGTTCGGGGTGGTGGTTGTTGGATGCGGGATGCGGCTACCGGTTCAGTCGGTGGGAGCATGCGGGCGCAGGGGTGGTGGATGCGCGGGGTGGCGGATGTAGGGTCGGCATCGGCTATTCGGCTGCGTTGGACTGGGTGCAGTCCGGACAGACGCCCCAGTAGGTGACCTCGGATTCTTCGACGACGTAGCCGTGCGTGTCCGAGGGCTCGAGACAGGGAGCGTGGCCGACGGCGCAGTCGATATCGACGATGGAATTGCAGGCTCGGCAGATCAGATGATGGTGATTGTCGGTGATGCGCAGCTCGAAGAGCATCGGCAAACCGGCGGGCTTGATGCGTCGAACGAGTCCCGCATTCGTGAAGTCGGTAAGCGCGTTGTAGATCGACTGCATGCTGGTCGCCGGCAGCTTCGCCGAGATCGAGTCGAACACGTCCTCCGCCCGCGCGTGTGGATGCTCTTCAAGCGCTTCGTACACCGCGGCCCGCGTGGCAGTCAGGCGCAGCCCGGCGGCCCGGATGGTTTCGATGGAGGTAGTCACTGGCAAGCCCTAGGCCGAATTGATGATTTGAGTGAACCAAAGTTGAGAGGAACTCAACAAACGCTCGGAGCGATTAAGGCAGTTAGGCTGACCTAAGTCAACGAGAAAACTGTGATTCTCGGCAGATTTGCGGACAACAGTGTCGAGGGATCGGTGCCGCCTGAGTGCTTCCGAGAGGAAATGCGTCCAGTGCGAAGCAAACCGGCCGTGCCGGCTCGCGAGGTGAATTCCCTGGTCAGATAGTGCGAGAAGATAAACACCATGACTGATTCCTCGCAGACCTCTTCCGCCAATACCGAGATCATGGCGGTGCTGAACGTCACGCCCGACTCGTTTTCGGATGGTGGCTCGGTCGAGGCGCCGAGCGAGGCGGAGCGCACGGCGCGCGCGGTTGAGAAGGCACTGACCATGGTCGAACAGGGCGCGACGATCGTCGACGTGGGCGGTGAATCGACCCGTCCGGGCGCCCAGCGAGTACCGCAGGCGGAAGAATCCGCACGCGTAGTGCCCGTGGTGCGCGAACTCATTCGTGCCGGAGTAACGGTCTCGGTCGACACGATGTATGCGGCTACCGCAGCCGCCTGCCTTGAAGCCGGAGACGTCTTCATCAATGACGTTTCGGGCGGCCTCGCCGATGACGCCATGCTCCGCACCGTCGCCGAGCGCGAGGGTCGCTTCATCCTGAGCCACTGGCGTGGCCATTCAGTGGTGATGAATGACCTCGCGGTGTACGAAGACGCCGCAACTGAAATCAAGTCAGAGTTGCTGCAGATGCGGGATCGGGCCGTCGAAGCGGGGATAGCGGCCGATCGGATTGTGCTCGACCCCGGCCTCGGGTTCGCGAAGGACCGAGACGACAACTGGTCGGTACTGCAACGGCTCGACGAATTCCTGACACTCGGGCATCCACTGCTCATCGGCGTCAGCCGCAAGCGCTTCATGGGTGCGCTGCTCGAGCCGGATGCGCACGTGCACGAGCGGGATCTGCCCACCGCGATCGTCTCGGCCCTTTGCGCCGAACGAGGCGTGTGGGGCGTTCGGGTACACAACGTCGAGGCGACCAAAATCGCGATGGATGTCGTGGCCGCCTGGCAGCAGGGGAGGCAAAGCTAGCCCCCACGCACCTCGACAGGCGGGCATTGATATCGTCGTACGGATGGCAAAACGACGCTCGGCATCGCTCCCGCTGACCGAACGCACGAAGATTCGCCGCCGAAACCTGGCGATTATCGCGGCGGCGGCAGTTGCGACACTCATCATAATTGTGGCGGTGTTCCCCAGAAGTGATGAGCCGCATACTGGACAAAGCACCTCGACGCCGGGGCCTTCTTATCCGCAAGACATTGAAGAGTCCTGGGCTTCAGACCCGGCGAACCAGATAAATGCTCCTGGTTTTGATCCCTATCCGCCCACGTTTAAGTTGCCCGATGCGTCCACGCTGACAGAGGGTGCGGTCACCACGGATTTCGCTCTTGAGTCTGAAACGACACCCTTCGACGGCACCGTGGGGTTCAGTTTTGAAGGGACCGATTTAGCATCGCCGATGTGGGGTTCCAATGACTCGAATATCGGCGAGATGCTGGCGGGCGTGCAGAATCCCGTGTTGCGCTTCGGTGGAATCCGCGGCGATAAGTACCTGTGGTGGACGTCTTCGAACGAACCGATGCCTGAGTGGGCTGAAGTCACCGTCACCCCTGAAAATCTCGAGCATGTCGCTGCCGTTGCCGAAGAAGCGGATGCGTCGGTCAGCTTGGTCGTGAGTCTCGCGCGCGAAGACGCTGATCGTGCGGCTGATATGACGGCACACGCGCGCGAGATCTTTGGCGAGCGCCTCGTCGCCGTCACGGTCGGCAATGAGCCCAATGGCTATTTCCAGCCAACCGACCCGGAGAGGTCGACGCGGGGCGAAGATTGGGGTCCAGCGGAATACAAAGAGTCTCTCGAGGAGTTTGGTGCAACGATCGAGGAGGCCTCGCCGGGAACTCCCTTCAGCGGTCCGGGAGCCTACGACGCGCCGTGGTGGCGTGCGTATGCCGACTCGAATCTGCCGAATAAGCAGTCGCTGTCGATGCACTGGTATCCGCTGTGGGATTGTGCAGGGCCGGATACCTCAACCGCGAATCCGACGTTGGAAGACCTCGTTTCACCACAACTGCGCGAAAGCGCAAACAAGATTGTCGGTATGGGGGCTGCGACCGCAGCGGAATACGGGTTACCGCTGTGGATCGAAGAAACGGGCCCAACTTCGTGCCCAGGGGGCAACGAAACTTCGCGCACCCACGCTCAAGCACTGTGGACTACGGATTACGTCCTCACCGCGGCGCAACTGGGAGCTGAGCGCATCGCATTCCACTCCACACTGATGGCCTGCGAAGGTGGCGCCCCCATGAGTCCGGTATGTGCGACTGGCAGTTACGGCGACCCGGGGGTGCTCCTCGAGGGCCGCACGAGCTATCTGGCGCTCATGCAACTGAGCTGGATTCCCGAGGGTGTGATGCTGTCCCCCACGGTCGACGGCGACGGCACAATCATGGTGCACGCCGTGCTTGGCAACGATGGTTCAATCACGGTGGTCATCAGTGATCTTCGGGATCCGGCCTCGACGAGCAACGCGATACCGGTTGAGGTGGCAGCGCCCGAGGGGCTCGATCAGGATGCACCGAGCAGTTGGTCTCCCGTCAGCGGTTCCCAGCTCAGCGGCGATGCGCTATCTGCGCAAGCGAGCACGCTCAGCGCCCTGGTGCCGGTTGATCATGAGCTCGCGGCACTCGAATTGAGCAGCAATCAAACGCTCACGGTTGCCAGTGAGCCGGGATCCACGACGATGCTCGTTCTCGAGCCGACGAGCAATTGACACGGAGCGATCGAGAACTTCAGCAATCAAGCATAGATGGGGCAGGATGGATGCATGACTCCACGGCAGCACAGGTACGAGTTCGGTGAGCGTTCATGAACGGTGACGCGACTGCCGCGAGCTCCACGCCAGTCGGACCCAACGGCGCCCAGGTGCACCCTGCACTGCAAGCAATCAGGCTGATGCCGACCCGCCCGGGTCCGGAAGCGCATCCGGCCTTGCCCGCACCGGAACTTGATCGCATTACGATCAAGCGGCTGCACGTGCACGGTCGCCACGGCGTCTTCGCCCACGAGCGCGCCTCCGGGCAGGACTTCTACATCGATGCCGAGGTCTGGATCGACACGCGGGCTGCGGCGCAGACGGACGAGATCGAAGACACGCTGCACTACGGGCACCTCATGCGCGCGCTCTACGAAGTCGCCATGAAAGAGCCGGTCGACCTCCTCGAGACGCTCGCGGAACGGCTCGCCGCGGTGACCTTCGCGTTTTCCGGCCCACAAGCAGTGCGCATCACGGTGCACAAACCGCAGGCTCCCGTGAAGTTGCGATTTGAGGATGTCACGGTGTCGGTACTTCGCTACCGTCCCGAGGGCGCCGAGCCAGAGGTACCACGTCTGCCGCACTCGCGCGCGGTGATCGCGCTCGGCGCCAACCTTGGTGCGCGTGAAGCGGCGATACGCGACGCGATGGATGAGATTGAGACGATCGAAGGCGTGTGGCCACACCGCCGTTCGAGCCTTTATGAGACACCCGCGCTCACGACGCACGGCATTGATGAGACCGTTCCTTCCTACCTCAACGCTGTTATCACGGTGCATACCGATCTGGCCCCACACCAGTTGCTCGATCAATTGCAGGCGATTGAGGATGCGCACGGTCGCGTCCGCCAGGAACGGTGGGGGAGCAGGACTCTCGACCTCGATCTCATCGAGCACGGCGGGCTCGAGTTCGAGGATGCCCGGCTCACGCTGCCGCATCCTCGCGCCTTTGAGCGTGCTTTCGTGCTCGCGCCCTGGGCCGAGATCGAACCGGAAGCCGCGCTCACGAACCGAGGTCCGATTCGACAGCTGCTCGAGCAAACGAATGACGAAGTGCAGCGGTATCAGGCATGACACGCACGAACCCGTGGCTGCTTCTGCTGCTTGTGCTCGCGGGCGGCGCCGTCGGCTGGGCCGCAGAGACATGGCTGACCTCGAACGGCAGCGGCACGCTGCTGCCCTCGATGCCTTTTTCTATCACCTTGCTCGGGCTCGCGGTGGTGGTACTCGCGATCGCGTGGCCCGTTCGTCGATACACGGTTGCAGTGCGCAAAGCGAATGAAGCCCTGGACCGTTCGCACCGGCACGGAAACGGCGCGGCCGAGACTCAGGATGCGCAGGCAGCGGCGCGCGAGGTCAGTCGGCTTCGCGTCGACCCATTTCGGGCCACGTTCGCGGTTGCACTCGCGAAGGCTTCGAGCTTGGCCGGAAGCTTGTTCATGGGCGGTTCGGCTGCGGCGCTGACCTGGCTATTGACCCGCACGGTGGTCGGCTCGGGAGTGGCAGAGTCGGTGTTCGCGACGATCGCTGCGGCGGTCCTCGTGATCGCTGGGATTATTGCCGAATCCTGGTGTGTCCTACCACCGGAGGACGGCGAAGGTGCTGAAACGCTTTCACCGAGCTAATCGGCGCTTCGCTGCAAGGCAAACCGCATCGGTTTCTCTTCGCGAGAATTCGTCGGCCTAGTTCGGTCCGCCGTCTCCGGAGGGCGCCGGGTCGCCGTCAGAGTCAGAATCGCCGACTGCATCGGCATTAGCATCTGCACTGGAGCTTGGGTCAGCGCCTGCGTCGGAGCTACCCATCGTGTCGCCATCGGCGGACGTATTCGTGTCGCTGCTCCCCGAGGATGCGTTGCTACCGACGCCATCGACACCACTCGACGACGTACTTGAGCCACTACCGCTCCCGCCGGAGCCAGATCCAGAACCGGAGCCGGACCCAGAACCGCCACCGGGCCCAGAACTGCCGCCTGACCCAGAACTGCCACCGGATCCAGATCCGCCACCCGAACCAGAACCGGTTCCACCGCCAGTTCCACCACCGCCATCGGGCCCGCTTCCTCCGGTTCCGGCGTCACCATTCACGGGTGGACCGCCCGCCCCTTCGGCATCACCGACGGCATCGGTCGAGGAATCTGTCGCCGCATCTATGCCCGAACTGTCTTCGGACGGCTCTACGGTCGTTTCCTCCGGCGCAGTGGGCGTCGATGTCGGCGAGGCAGATGGCGACTGCGGCACTGTCGGCGAAGCGGTGGCCGCGGCCGTCGGTGCAACCGTGTGGGTCGAGAACGGAACCGTCGCACTGTGCTCGTCGAACCAGGTCGGAACAACCGCGGAACCGACCACAGCACCGGCGCTCACCACCACCACGCCGCTCCAAAACAGCGGCTTTCGAATGAGTGCCGAGAGTCGCTCACGCGCGGTAAGCGGCACCGGCGCGGCCGCTTCAATCGTCTCCCCTTCGAGATCGTGAAACTCGATCGGGTCCTCGTTCAGCATCACGGCGGTTAGGGATGCGCCGGCGGATCGTATGTTGCGAGGTCATCGGTCGCGAATTTCTCGCGGAGGACTTCCATTTCGTCCCAGTTGACATGTACGACCGATTGGTCACCGATCATGCCGGTACCGTTTGTCGGCATCGTGAACGTCGTAACGTCTCTGATGCGCACCGAGGACATTGATTGCGCGAGATCGAACATCACCGAGCCATTGAGCGAAGAGTCGGTTGCGACATAGGGCGTGACCGAGCCGAGCAGATTATTGAGCTTGCCGGGGTTGGTGAGTGTGTCACGCGACAGCACCGCGGACATCACGCCCTTCAGGAACAGCTGTTGGTTCTCGACGCGCTGGTAGTCACCGTCAGTGAAGGATTGGCGCTCGCGCACGAAGACCAGAGCTTGGTCGCCATCCAGAGTGATCGGCCCAGTCGGGAAGTCGTAGCCGGCCTGGGAGAACGCATTCTGATTGTGCACGGTCACACCACCGAGGGCATCGGTAACGCCTTTGAACCCGTTGAAGTCGATCATCGCGACGTGGTCGATGCGCTGGTCCAGCAGACCTTCCACCGTCTGCACCATCAGCGGCATGCCGCCAAGCGCAAGGGCTGCGTTCACTTTCATTTCACCGTGACCGGGGATTTCTACCCATGAGTCACGCATAATCGACATCAACTGAACCGATTCGCGGTCGGCAGGGATGTGCGCAACCATGATCGTATCGGCGCGACTCCCCAGGTCTTCGAGGAGCGATTGGGAGGAGTCAGCGCGTGAATCAGAGCCGAGCAGCAGGATGTTCAACGGGGCGTTCTCACCCTCGGGCACCTCAACGGCGTCTGGGCGAAGAGACTCGTCGGGGAAGGCGGATTCGATTGTTTCGATCTCGTTCAGTTTCGACTGCACGCTCCACCAGACGACTCCCGCAGCAGCGACGACTAACACCAGCAGAACGATGAGTACGATCTGCCAGACTTTGAGACGGCGTCGGCGTGACGAAGTTTCTCCGGTTGTCATGAGCGACATTGTCCCATGTTGTAGCGGCAAACGGTGATTTTCGCGCGTTGCTGCCACCACATGGCTGGTACTTACCGCAAACCTGTTCACCCATTGTTTTGCAGGTGGTTACCTATGATGGTCAAATGAACCCTTCGCGACCGGTGGCAGTCACCATCTTTGGCAGCTGCGTGAGTCGCGACACGCTTGAGACGATGGACCGGACCGTGTATCCGATTCTCGCGTATGTCTCACGTCAATCGCTGCTAACTGCGGGTACGGATGCATCGGCACACCTTCCCGAGCACTATACGACTTCGAATCGATTCCAACTCCGCAATGTCCGGCGCGATATTGAGGGCCACCAGCTCGACACGATTGTGGCAGCGGGGGAACCCGAGGTCTTGCTTTGGGACCTCGTGGATGAGCGACATGGCATTTTCGAGTTTGGTGATGGGGCGGTAATTACTCGCAGCGTGGATGTGCTCGGCGTCCCGGAGTTCTCGGAAGCAACGGAAGCGGCGCGGGTTGTGCGCTTCGGCAGTGATGAGCATTTCAACCGTTGGACGGATGCCGCGCAAATCTTCCTCTCCGAATTGGATGCTTTAGGCTATCGCGACCGCGTGCTCGTACTCGCGGTGAATTGGGCAGCTGTCGACGTCGAGGGAATGCCGACGCCTCTGTCGATGGGGAAGAGCTCTGGGCAAGCCAATTCGATGTTTGCACGCTATTACGCGTATCTCGAAGAGCTTGGGCTGCCGGTGTTTCGTATCGATGACGCGGTCGCTGACCCCGATCATCGTTGGGGCCCAGCCCCTTTCCACTACACTTCTGACGTATACGCGCGAATCCACGAAGCGATCGACGAGCATGTGCGACAACGCCGCGGCTAAGTGATCGCTGCAGACCGGCCGACGACGAAGGAATGATCGGGAGCATGTTCGAACGACGTGCCGAGACAAAACGGCTGCGAGCACTACAGGATCTCGAGCGTCGACAGCATGAGCTCCTTCCTGGCTACAAGATCTGGGGCTACAAGAACATCTTTGCGAAGGGGTTTCTGATCACGCGCGGTGCAGCCGGCTACAGCCCGCGGGAAGAGTGGGATTACCTGGAATTCGGCCAGTGGCGAGTGTGCCTCGACTCGGTGCTTGAGCATCAAATTGCCCTGTCAACGACGACAGCTCAGGACGGCGAGCAAACCGGAGTCCTGATCCTCGGTCAGGTCTTTGACGATCGTGGACCTGCACGGCGCGGCGAGATTGCGTCGAGGCTGCTCAAAACGATCACGAAGGCGGGTGCTGGGCGCGAAGTCTCCCGGCGAGCAGCGGATGATGCGATTACGTGGCTGTCAGGTCGGTTTATCGTCTTCGTGATGCGGGGTGACGTCCTCGATGTCTACGGCGACCCGATGGCGTCGAGGTCATGTTTTTGGCACGACATCGGTAGCGGCATTGCGCTAGCCTCACACACGGCGATTCTTTCGGAGCTCGCGGGCGGTCTTTCATCAGAACGGATGCGCTGGGTCCTGCGGCATCCCGACTACAAGTCGCCGGCGGGGAAGTGGTTGCCTGGTCTCATCACACCCCACGACGATGTCGGGCAGGTCTTCGCGAACAGTCGGCTCACTATCCAGGGCCGGGACGTCAGCTACGAACGGTTCTTCCCTCGAGAAGACCGACGTGAGCTGTCTGTTGAGGAGGCTGCGGCGGTGTTTCGTCGAGAACTGCAGCAGCAGGTTCGCAATTGGATCGCCGTTGCACCGCAGACGGTGCTCGCGCTTACCGCGGGAAGTGATTCAAAGGCGATCCTGCGCGCGGGAATCTCGGATCTTCAGGATGCGAAGGCAGTCGCATTGACGTATCACCCGTTTCACGTGTCCTCAAAGAGCACGTATGAGGATCTCGTGACGGCCAACCGCCTGGCAGCAGCGGCTCGATTGCCCCAGATTGTGCTCGATGTCGGGCAGATGAAACCGACATCTGCCATGGCTGATCTCTATCGCCGCACGTTCCCAACCTGGCAGCGCTATGCAAATCTCGCGAATGCACTGTATCTCGGTGCACCCGCGAAGGCGGCAACGATATTTGGCGTGGGCGGCGGGATCATCACGGGTATGTTCACCGATAAGAGTGCGCCGGAACCGACACCGGCCGTCCTTGCAAAGAAATTTGCATACTCAAAATTTGCTGAAAATGCAGAGATTCTTCAAGAATTTGAAAAATGGCAGGTGGTGACTCAGTTTTCAACCGAAGCACTGGCCGGTCACGACTTTTACGATTTCTTTCACTGGGAACATCGAATGAGTAAGTGGGGAGCAGCCGGATACTCCGAGTATGACCTCGCCACGACGCCCGCTCCGGTGCTGAACTCTCGTAGATTGCTCCTTACGGCGTTGGCTGTGCCGATGCGGGATCGAGAGTCAAAATCTTTATATACCGCGCTACAGCCCCTATAGTTGACTCTCGTACAGGAAATTCGTAGGCGTTACCAATCTCAGAATTGGTCGCTGTTGTCGGGGCTTGACGGCTTGCCCCGCGTAAAGCTAACCCGAGGAGTCTGAGATTGCCTGATCGTCCACCTGGCGCGCGGTGGCGCCGGGCCATTTGGCACTTTCGAGATGGGGGCCTCAAACGTGTCGTGGAATTCGAACGGCGCGAACGCGCAATTCGGAAACTCCCGAAGAGCACGGCCCTCGTTGGTCCGGTAAAACCCAAGAGCGGGGCAACTCCATCGGAGACGCTCGCGAATTCGATTCCTGACTACATTCCCGTAGAGCTGCCGCTCACTTTCCCAGACGTTCGCGCTGCGGTCATCATGGACGACTTTTCGCTCGCAGCCTGGGGTCACGAGTTCGAAACGGTGCAGGTCACCCCGAAGTGGTGGCGCCAGCAACTCGACAAGCAACCCGTAGACCTGCTGTTCGTCGAGTCAGCATGGAACGGCAACGGTGGTGCCTGGCAGTACAAGTTGACCGGCTCGAAGGCACCCGCTCCTGAACTCCGCGCGCTCGTGGCGCACTGCAAACAACAGGGCATCACCACGGTGTTCTGGAATAAAGAGGACCCCCCACACTTCGACGACTTCCTCGACACTGCGAGGCTCTTTGATGTCGTATTCACGAGTGACGCGAACATGCTGCCGAAGTATCAGGAGGCGCTTGATCACGATCGCATAGACGTGCTCAGCTTTGCGGCTGCGCCAGCAATACACAATCCGATTCGCCTCCCACAATTTCATCAGAAACGAGACGTGGCGTTCGCGGGCATGTACTTCAGCCACAAGTTTCCCGAGCGACGCGAGCAGATAGAGATGCTTCTCGGTGCCGCAGATCAGGTGTCTGGACGTATGGAACGCGGACTGGAGATCTACTCGAGATTCGACGGTGGTGATGAGCGGTACCAGTTCCCGAAGCCGTTGAACAAGCGTGTGCGCGGTTCCTTGCCGTACCAAAAGATGCTCACGGCGTATCGGATGCACAAAGTATTCCTCAACGTGAATTCGGTCGTGGACAGTCCGAGCATGTGTGCCCGACGTGTCTTTGAGATTGCGGCATCGGGCACCCCGGTCGTATCCGCGCCAAGCGCAGCGATTCCGCAGTTCTTCCCTCAGGATGAGGTACCAGTGGTGAGCGAGCAGCAAGAAGCTGGCTGGTTGTTGCGGGCGCTCGAGCGGTCCCCGCAAATGCGTGACCGGATGGTACATAAAGCACAGCGACGAATTTGGAATTCACACACCTACACTCACCGTGCATCGCAGGTGTTTCGTGCAGGTAAGGTCGAGTTCGATGAGACCGCGACCGCTCCAAAACCAGTGACTGTCATGGTGTCCACAAACCGTCCCTATCAAGTCGAACATGTACTCGAGACGGTGGCATCACAAGTCGGCGTACCTGTGCAACTCGCGATGTTGACACACAACTTTGAGCTAAATGAGAAAGACTTCCGTGCTAAGGCGAACGACCTCGGGCTCGATGATGTAGTTCTGACAAGTGCCACGAATGATGTCCTACTTGGTGAATGCTTGAACCGCCTAGTTGATCTTGCTGATGGGGAGATTGTCGCCAAGTTCGACGATGATGATTTTTATGGTGCGAACTATCTCTTGGACGCCAGTAATGCCCTAAAATTCACGAACGCTGATCTTCTCGGAAAACAAGCTGTCTATGTTTACCTTGCTGCTCAAGACAGGATCGTTCTACGCAGCCCAGAACGTGAGCATCGATGGACCACATTTCTAGCTGGACCGACGTTCGTCGGCAATCGCGCGACATTTAAACAGTCTCGTTTCGCAAACGTTACAAGAGGAGAAGACTCGGGCTTTCTCCTCAAAGTGATCGAACAGGGTGGACAAATATATTCATCGGATCGATTTAATTTTATCCAGAATCGAGGAATGCAATCGCACACATGGCAAGTCAATGACCTCGAAGTTCTTGCAAATTCTAGAGTAGAATCTGCCGGTTACAATGAAGGGCACGTAACGGCATGAGCATAGCCAATGCCGTTTATTCACAGTGAGGGAGTGCCCTTAAGAATGCGTGTTGCTACAGAAGTAAACAAGGGCAACTTGCGGAGTTCGTGGCGTTGGGACGAGCCAAGAATAAACCCTGCCTAGGTCAATTGGCCTAACTTGCCTCATCCTCGCAGTGCCCCATTGCGACTTCAAGCAATGCCTTGATATTGGGCGCGAGCTCGCTGGGGATTTGTAAAGGGATGGTTTGCTCATCACCGTTGACGGCAATCCGAGCGCTGCGCAACGACCGTACCGCTTTCACGACCGCGCTGATCACCGACCAGTCGCGGATTCGGCCAGGTAACGCAGCAAAAACGACGGTCAGGTGGGCTTTGAACGAGTCCAGCTCGCGATAAAAAAATGGCCGCGCCGCACGATCCGATGTCAACAACCGACATGATCGTTCCAACCGCCAAAGGTCATGACACTCAGCGATCAATCCAGGCTTATACAGCAGACCTTGACTGAGGTTAGTCACATAACCTGAATTATACCGAGTTAAATAGGGGACAGAAATCTTCTTTAGCAATTTCCCACCCTCCCTTTGACTTCGAACGATTGACGCTCCTGTCCGATCCTGGCAGTCGCGCCTGAACATCGTCTCCTCGAAAGAAAAAGCCAGTTACATCCTACGCGAAGGATAACCCCACAAGAATTGATTGTAATCAGTGAATATTTCCCAATATTGTAGGTACTCGCTCCAGCACAACGGGATAACTACCATGTAACCGCGACACACGACAGTGATATTGTCTAGATTTCCCCGATATGAGACGTGGCGTTCTGGAGATCGCTCAAAGCATTCCGCAGTACCGTCACCTTCGTGTCCTTTGGGCCGACTGGTAGGACAAGGGAATCAGTCGACACTCCAAGTAAATTAACCAATTTAGGCGCCCCGTGCCCGGAAGTAGTGTACTTACGAATACCATATTCCAGCGCATTCTGATCTATCCACCATTGTGGCGAGCCAGGTTCGATCAACGCTAGTCCGGCTTCACGAACATAGTTGGCGATGTCCATGGCTGCCTCGGAGGATTGAAATACGACGATGCCTGCGGCATACCGTTCCCATGGAGCAAGGTTTCCGCCAAGTATGCGTAACGCGATATCGCCGTCAGTGGACGCATTAATTAATTCCATGGGATCTTGTTTGATTACCGCATCGATATCGAGTAAAAGAACTGGCGCATTTGTTCGGGCTAACAGCTCTGGGACCGCCAAAAATCTAACGAGTGATGAGACCGGACCGACATTGGCTCCTAAGTCGGTATCAATAAAAACGAATTTAACTCGTTTCGAACTTACCCCGTAATTTGAGATGATTGGACGAGCGTCCTCTTCACTTCCCAAAACTACTATCACTAAAATAGAGTTATTCCGAGATGCGATATCGAATGAGCTGATTAAGAATTGACCAAATGCTTCCAGATATACGAGGTCGCAAGAGGCAACAAGGCTGTACTCAACCTGATTGACGTCGTCTAAGTATGCATCTATCTCGAAAGTAAACTGGTGCTTCTTATTTCTTGTCTGCTCTATTGATGCTGTAGTTGCGACAGTCGAAAAAGGGATTAGCATGTACGTGCTAAAGGACGGCTCCAGTGAATCTCGAATATGATCAACGGAGCGCTCGTAGCCGATTAAATCTCCGGCACTGTATGCTGCAATCGCACGGAAAATGTCAACAACACACAACACCTCCGGATTCATTAGCGTGCTACGGAGATTCGACAGGTGCGTATCAATATCTTCAAATTCATCATTTGATAGGATTCCTCGGCAAACATATGAAGCCGCCTCGATAGACTCTTTTCGTGCGAGAGCGCGTTTCGCAGTCTCAAAAAGTTCAGGACTGTAGCGTAGCTCCCAAGACTTAAGCAAAGCACACGCCCGGCGAAGTGGAATGTCTTGAGTTTCATCAATGTCAGCTGCTGCATACAAGGAATCTAACGCAGCGAGATAAATTGTCCTATCAGCACGCGTGCGTGTGAACTCAACCTTGTTTGCCAGATCGAGACCCTGTTGCAGTCTCTCTCTGAATCCAACTTTATCAGAAATCTCATCATTGCCACGTGTGTTGAGGGTCGATGAATTCGGTTTACTTGATATGCGATCGAGTTCATCATTTATGATTGGCACGACGACGTCCCGAGGAAGGGGTTTGTGGCCAACAGCTTCGTAGGCGACGTCGATACTCAAGGAACCCACGCTATCCGCAACAACATTGCTCAATCGCTCACCAAGACTCAGCACATTTTCAAACTCAGAATCTGCCGAGTTCGTGAGAAGTCTCATTCTTGGTATCCGTTGTGTGCTCCTAATCCGATCCACTACAGATACCTGCTCAGGGAACCTCTTCCTATGTTGCAAAAACGAAGTGTCTAACAAATGCCGTTCAATTTCTTCAAGAGACTGAGGAAACTCATAAGTCATCATGTCAAGTTGAGGAACTTCCGCGACACAGTTACCGTGGAGGTCCAGCGCTGCTAGTTGAATTGCTTCAAAGCCACCCATCGACGAGCCATAGTAGAGCGTGGCTCCTGGTTCGGTCCCCCACGCATGTGCAATTGTTTTCACTTCACGGCTGATGGATTTTGCCAAATCCTGACTTGAGGACATTAGCCAACCACCCAAGATTGAGTCCGATTTATACAAAGTAGGCTCGCTAAGTACAAGGATATTCGCGCTGGGGAAACTGTCTGCCCAAGCCCAGCGGTGGAAGACCGGATTCTGCCTTGATCCTCTTGACTGCGCTGCGGGCATCAATACAAGTAGAGGCGCACCAGCCTGACGAAATTGCAGGAGCATGTCCAGCGACATCTCGTCCCCGAGCGGAACTGTAGCCTGTCGCCACTCGTTCCTGACCGACTGCGCTGTCTCGATGAAACTTGCTAACGACACGCTTGCCGGAAAATTAACCACCGAATCCCACCTAATCTTTTTCCACGGCCTAGTACCCTGTGAACCGGACCGTAGCCGTACCGACTGACGATACAAAGTACACTGATCGGAACTTTACTTCATTAGGTTGCGAACTGCGCCGATGTCCTAAGGAGTTATGGCTTGACTAAACACCAGTGTTCCACTGTGCGTCACGGGTTGACAGGAGAACCACAGAGGCTAGAATCACGACCCACATCATCGGCACGAACTCTATCTCGGAAGGATTTGGGAGTCCTACGTGAATGGATCGCCTCAGCTCAGGAACGTGAGCTTCAAGTGGAGTCTGAGGTGGAAGCACTGAGAGCACAAGCTCTCAACCTCCAGGAGACGGTCGAAGGCCTTGAGCAAGAACTTATCAGCGCTAATGACGAATGTGAGCTTCTTCGATCTAAGCTCAATAAGACTAGGGAAGCATTGGCTCAGTACTCCAAATATCGGTCCATACTAAATGGATTGCGTAAGAGTAAGACTTATAAAACAGGGGTCGCGGTGCGAGAGTCAACTTCGCTATTCAAAATACTTCTACTTCCTGCCAAAATTATAAAAATTTCTCGAGATAAGGATGAATTGTAAGGATGGGGAAAGACCTGATTTCGGTTGTTCCAGCGACTATAACCGAACGACGTTTGAAAGACTCAGGCCTCTCCATTCGTAAGAGGCAAGGTGCGGCAGGAAATTTAACCGTTGCGTGCATTCTTGATAATCTCTCTTTTGGATCATTCGAGCCTGAGGCTGATTTTCAGCAGCTGACCATGAGGGACTGGCTTGTTGAGCTGACCGCGTCGCAGCCTGATTTGCTATTTGTGGAATCTGCTTGGCGGGGGCACAACAACACATGGTGGAACGAAGTGCATCGTTGTGGGCCCGAGTTGTTAGGCATCCTGGAATGGTGTCGAGACCGATATATTCCTACAGTGTTCTGGAACAAGGAAGATCCTGTTCATTTTTCGACCTTCCTCAAAACAGCGAGTAAATTTGATCATGTCTTCACGACAGACATCGATTGCATACCACGATATCGTGCTACGTTGAAACACGACAATGTTTATTTTCTACCGTTCGCTGCACAATTGGCAACTCACAACCCTGTCGAAGTTTTCGAACGACTTCAAGGATGTGCCTTCGCCGGAGCATACTATCGAAAATATTCAGATCGAAACAAAGATTTTGATACACTGCTGCCCGAGTTGTTAAAATTGGGTGATTTTCACATATATGATCGGAACTTCGGTGACGATCATCCTGATCATAAGTTTCCGGACGCTATTTCAAAACACATTGTTGGCACTCTGGATCCCCGTGATATTGATATCGCGTACAAAGGTTACACTCATAATTTAAATCTCAACTCCGTTAAAAGCAGTCAATCTATGTTTGCCAGAAGAGTATTTGAATTATTAGCATGCAATACAGTCATTGTAAGTAACTTCTCGCGAGGTTTACGTCTTGCTTTTGGCGATCTCACTATATCAACTGATGGGGCCTCTGAGGTCAATCGGAGGATATCGGAGATTAGGGCGCTTCCCAACGGTTCAGAAAGGTTGCGGGCACTTGCGCTCCGAAAAGTGGTTAGGCAGCATACCTATACGCAACGTTTAGAGGAGATCGCGCGACGTGTGAACCTCCCACTCGTTCCGAACACTGTACCGTCGATTGCGATTATCGCGAACGTGTCGAGTGTGAATGCGGCATCCTACCTGGTCAATCTGGCTGAACGACAGACAGTAATGAATTGGAGGCTTTACTTACTGTGTGAGCAAGGTGACACGCAAGCTTACAGACAGTTTTCGTCCGAGCGTGTAAGTATCTCTTACGATCAGATCCTTGTTAGAGAGTCCATTGCTCGAGACGGTCATACGCACCTTGCATGCTGGGAACAGGACTCTTGGTATGGTGATGAATATCTGCTGGACCTTCTAGATGCTCTACGCTGGGCCGACGTGTCAGCGGTTGGACACGCTGAGCATTTCAAATATGAAAACGGATTTGTTAGTCGAGTTAATCCTGGAAAGTCTTGGACCTATCAAAGAGATATTCCTCTTGCACGCGGAATGCTGAAGGTAGACAACTTAGAAATTTCGCCTGAATTATTAGAACCCGAATTCTGCGTGTCGGGGCTGGCGGTCTCCACTCTAGAATTTATGAAGGGCGGTAGGCATTGCGCTCACAATGAACTACAGACATGCCAATCACCTTCAATAGACCAAGGCCTTTCGTTTGATGATTTTCAGAATTATGCCGATCAGCTGTCGCCGGAGAAGGAATTAAGTAGAGCTGACGATGATAATTCAATTTCTATAGAGTGGTTATTGTCAGATCTTAATAAAGTGAGAAATGTTGAATATTCCCTCGATAATGATGGAAACTTTGAAATCTCTTCCACCTTGGCGGAGGGGCAACATACTTATGCATATTCTCAATCTCTTTTAGAGCCCAAAATGCTTCCGTCCACAAACGGCGGGGAAGTGTACTTTGAGGCGACTCCCGGCCTCAACTTAATGTTGACTCTCATCTTCTTTGACAGCATGGGCACTCGTCTGGGGCACTCTATGGTTGCCAATTCTGCTAATTCCACAGTGTCATGGCCGGATGGAACTTCCCAAATAAGGGTCGGGGTTCGCGTCATGGGTCCTGGGGTCTCATCAATTTTAAACTATTCGCGTGCAGCTCGTCAAACAGCCGCTCATCCCCTTGTTCCACGGCAGAAGAACCTTGTCGTGACAAATATATTTCCCTCCTATGAATCATTATATAGGAATGGATTTGTCGCATCGCGGTTGAGGGCCTATAAGGAACTTGGCTTTGACTCTGAGGTTTACTGCGCGATCCCAAACCAAAGGGATTTGCGATTTCGAGACTTTGCTGGATTTGATGTTGCGACTGGCAACATCGCGACCTTAAGGGAAACTGTGGATGCGGACAATCATACAAGCATCATGATACACTTCCTTACTCCGGATATTTGGGAATCACTTAAGGCCTCCACGTCCTCTGCTCGAGTTATCGTTTGGATTCATGGTTTTGAAATTCAGCCATGGTGGCGAAGAAAATCACAGTATTCGACGGTTGAATCACAAGAACAGGCTGAAGAACTCTGGCGGAAACGGCATAAGATGTGGTCGGAGGTGTTCACCTCTCCTCCTGAGGGTTGGCATTTCGTCTTCGTATCTTCTTACCTCGCAGAGCAGGCTTTTTCGGATCATGGCCAACGACTTCCTGATGGTCGATTTTCTATTATTCATAATCACATCGACACACAACTATTTACTTATGAGCAGAAGAGGCCGGAGCAGAGATTTAGAGTCCTCTCGATTAGGCCGTATAGTTCACCTATTTATGGGAACGACCTCAGCGTGAAAGCGATTATTGAACTTTCGAAACGAAGCAGGCTGTTCGATAAGTTTGAATTCTCTTTCTATGGTGAGGGGTCTTTATTTGAGTCGACGCTTGAGCCGATCCGCGATTTTCATAATGTTAAAATTCATAATGAATTCTTGACTCACGTAGAAATTGCGGCGTTGCACAAGACTCACGGAGTGTTCCTCGTCCCGAGTAGGATGGATACTCAGGGTGTTTCTCGAGGTGAGGCAATGTCTTCTGGTCTAGTGCCAATTAGCAATAGCATTGCTGCTATACCTGAATTCGTTGATGAGAGTTGCGGATTGCTTGCTCCTGGTGAAGATTATGTGGAGATTTCTAACCACCTTGAACGCCTTGCAAATGATCCAGATCTGTTTGTTGATTTGTCACAAGGGGCTGCCGCTCGTGTTCGAGCTGAGTTATCGAGAGTGAACACCATCCTGGAGGAGCTGAAACTGGTGGAAAACTCATTTGTCGACCCGGAGCGGTGTTCTCATCTCTCCTACCTTGGTTGACCGACTATTTGACAGGGCTTTGATTTTCGCTCCGCCTTAGGTTAAGATTTTAGATTGGCTCGATTTGTTTATCAGGGTTTCGTGTTAGGAATTTATTCAATTCGTGCGACTAAGGGCTGCGTATATATTGGGAGATGCCAGCCTGTATCTAGATCGAGACTACCGCGTCGGGTGTCAGCGCTGTGAGAATCGTGTGCTCCCTCAAGGCTCGCACCAGTATCGCTATTAACAATCAGAGACTTGGACCTCAATTTCTGCCAGTTGAGTGCTATTGCTTAGTATCGACTCGAAAGTCAATCCCCAATTACTCATCAGACCTGACCCTTGGACCTATAGTGACGCGTTTCTGGAGTTGTTGGTTGGGTTGGCTTGTGCGAGGACTTCGTCTGCTGTCCTGGTCCTTGTGAAGGGATGCTTGCGGGAGGCTCACCAGCACAAAAGTCACGATCTTCGACCGTACCTTCACGGCCATCGCCAAACACTCCCTGCTCATGGGGCGAAAAGGCCAATACTTCCACTGACCCCACCCACGTTCCCGAACGACACCGCGATGTTGACGGGCTCTGGACCCGCGACTGGTTCCTCGCCCGCGCCGAACGCTTCGGTCCGGCGACGACCTGGGCCATCGAACCGCGTTCGAACAACTCGTCTTCACCACACAGCGATTGTGTGTCGAGCCGAGCCGAGGCGGTCGCGGGGTGGTCGTTGAAGCAATTTATCACCACCGTCCGCGACGTTGAGAAGTTTCGCTGACGCTCAACGGCCATACCGTTACCGCAGCCGACCCTATTCCAGACGACCTGGCACAAGCTCTTCAACCGATGAAGAAAATGGACACTAATCTGACCCAAGTCAGGTCTAGCGGCGGATGGCGGGCCTAAACGCCGAAAACCGAGGTGCGCCAGCCGAATAAGAATACTCAACGAAATTAAGTCCGGCGGTCCCGCAAATCACTGTTGGCTTCCCTCATCAGCTTGGCCGCCGTTTCGGTATTACCTTTAGCCAGGTTGTGCGCATACCAACGGTAAGATCGAGCGACTTTGACTGCTGGACCGTCGGCAATGACTCGACCGGAATCAAGCCAAATTGCTCGGCTGCACATCTCTTCGACGGTTTGTGCCGCGTGGCTAACCAGGAATACCGTCCCTGCTTTCTCCAGCATTCCGTTCATGGCCTGCTTTGAGCGCTCCATGAACGCTGCGTCGCCCGTTGAGAGAGCTTCATCAATCATGAGGATCTGAGGCTCTGCGGCTACTGAAATCGCAAATCGCAGACGTGCGCTCATGCCTGATGAGTAGGTGCGCATCGGCCGACGAATCGAATCACCGATGTCGGCCAATTCTACGATCCGTTGGCGTCGCGCACGCGCTTCGGTGGGGCTCATCCCCATGGCTAGTAGCCCAAGTTGAATGTTCTCTTCACCTGATAAGTCAGGCATGAGCGCGGCACTGACGCCGAGCAACTGTGGTTTTGCGGAGGTGACAACGAGTCCCTTCGTGGGTGGCTCTAGGCCCGCGAGTACGCGAAGTAACGAACTCTTTCCTGAACCATTTCTGCCGATAAGACCAATGAACTCGCCTTCTCGGGCAGCAAAAGAGATACCGCGAAGCGCTAGAAAACTAGTTTTTTGACGGAAACGAGACAGGAACCCACCGCCTCGTTTGCCGTCCTCCGAGGTTCGATAGCGGAGACGGACATTATCGGCGAGAACAGTCACTGCACCGTACTTAGACTCCGTTGGGCTCGTTTTGTTCGTTGCTTTTGTCGGCTCGACCTTACTGCTCACGGGCGTATGACTCCTCACCTTTCCAAAACCACACTAAGCCAAAGGCGCAAAGCCCGAACGCCCAAGCGGCTGCAGACATCCATGAGTCTGCTAGCGGAACCGTTCCACCGATAAGTATTGTTCTGTACATTTCCAGAATAATATAGATGGGGTTTGCCTCAATGAATAACACCGCAACCGGAAACTCCTCGAACCGTGTTATGGGAAAAATAACTGCCGAGGTGTACATAAGTATACGTACAACGAACGAAACAGCATTCGCCATATCTGGAAAGCTAGCGCCGAAACGAGCAAAAATGAGGCCTAGGGCGAAATTTAGAATTGTCTGAAGTCCAAATACTGCTGGAACCAGTGCCCACGCGAGAGTCGGTAATTCATGCGGAGGCCACAGTATAATTATCAGCAGCATTACCGCCATTGCAGGCAGTCGTTCAAGAATGGACCGTAGGAGTATTGCGACTATGATCGATGCGCGTGGAAAGCTGAAGGCACGAATCATTGCTCTCGAAGATCGCATTGCGGTAGTGCCACCGGAGATCGCAGCGCTCGTGAGTTGGAACATAAACACACCGATAATTACGAATGCGACGTAATTCTCGACATCATGGCCAGCTTGAAGAACTAGGCCAAATATTGCGATGTAAAAAATGGCATCCAGAAGCGGCCTAATCACAAGCCAAGCAATGCCTAGTCGGTCTTGAGCATTACCGGTGGCGACCTTCTTTCGAGACTCGCGCCAAATGAAATGCCTTCGCTCCCAGATCTCGCGAATGTACTGTAGGAGAGAAGGGCGTCCGCCGACTTTGGTGAGGTGGCTGAGGTCTCCGTAAGCAACTTCGACCTCGAAAATGAAGTCGGAAGCTTGCATCTCTTTTCGGAGACGAAGTTCATCGCGCGACATTGATTGGGCCACATGGCGTGGCGGCTCATTCATTGGTATTTGCCGCGGCCGAGAGGGCTGCTGTTTGCTTAGTGCCAAATCTCGGTCCCTTCAACGCGTACCCGGAATCGGGCAGCGATCCGCACAATTGAGTGCGATTGCCTCCGACGGTGGAGCGATTCTGCAGTAGCTCGCTCGCATTTAGTATTTTTACACGATAGACATCATAAGCGTTGGGGCACCTTGGCTGTACTAGCGCCGCAAACGTTCGTTGCCGGAGTAGACTATCCGCAGTTTTCCCGTGCCCCGCCAGGAAGGTAATGCGTGCGCATCCTCTTATTAACGCACTACTTCTCTCCCGAGAACGGCGCCCCCCAGCGTCGATGGGATGCGATCATCCGCGAGTTCGTCGCGGCAGGCCACGAGGTCCGTGTGTTTTGTCCGCCACCACATCACCCTTCGGGGACGGTGTCGAAGCGATATCGCCGCCACTACCGTACCGGCAGCGCGGATCGTGATTCCAGCGGAGCGATCGTGCACCGTGTCGGGTATCTGCCGCATCGCGGCGATATCGTGACTCGCTCACTCGACCACCTCGTGTCAGCTTTCACCTCGATAGCGCGAGGTAGTCATCTCATCCGCGCGAAGAAGTTTGTCCCTGACGTCATTATCGCCACGGCGCCAGCCATCCCAACGCTGATTGCAGGCACAAGCCTCGCCAGACGATTCCACATCCCCCTCGTAGTCGAAATGCGCGACGCGTGGCCGGATCTCGTCACCCACATTTCGGGTCTCGCTGACCGCGGCGGGCCCGTGAGCTTCGTGAAGAAGATCATCCACCGCTGGGTGACCGGGCTGCAAGGTGCGGCCAACCAAATCGTGACCACTACAGACGCGTTCGCAGAGATCCTCAAAGACCGTGGGATGAGTCGTGTGGCGGTCATTCGTAATGGCGCCGATGCTGAACGGTTTGCCAACATCGCGCCGCTTGACACACAACATACTGCCCTTCGGGCGCTCTATCTTGGCACCATTGGCCGCAGCCAAGGCCTCGACATCGTGGTGAGGGCTGCCCATCAACTGTTGGTTCGAGGCGTGGACGTGCAGGTCCGCATCATCGGAGAGGGACACGCGCTTCCCGCACTCATCGAACTCAACGAATCACTGGGGTCGCCAGTGGAAATTCTTCCGGCGATCGATCCCGCCGAGGTTATAACGCAATACGAATGGGCCGACACCACGATCGCCACGCTCCGCGACTGGCAACCATTCGATTGGACAGTGCCGTCGAAGCTATATGAGCTGCTTTCGACGGGACGTCACGTCACGGCTATCTTGGCGGGAGAAGGGGCTGAAATCTTGTCTCAGGCAAAGGTCGGGAATGTGATCGCGCCTGGTGACGTTGACGCAGTAATAGCGCTGTGGACACAACTTGCCGATGATCGGATGTGTCTCGACGTCGGTGATTCCGGGCGAGAGTGGGCACGTGAACACGTCTCGTTCGCTAAACTCGCAGCGAAGTACCAAGCAGTTCTCGCAGGCATAGCAAATTAACGGCCTCGAAATTGGTCATGATTTCGACGCTGTGTCTGTGCCTAGGGTACCGCCAGCTTGTCCGAGGGTGGTGCGAATGAACAATACGGAAGGTAATAATGACATCAGAAGTTTCTGAAGCGGTGTTTGAGACGGTGAGCGTCATCGGGTTGGGGTACATCGGCCTACCGACTGCCGCATTTATTGCCTCGCGAGGCCCGAATGTAATCGGCGTAGACGTCAACGAGAAATTCGTACAGCGCATTAACGCGGGCGAAGTGCCGTTCTACGAACCAGACTTCGAGTCACTTCTGTCCGGTGTCGTTGCCAAAGGTAAGCTCACCGCGCAGACCAGCACCCCGGCGGCCGACGCATACATCGTTGCCGTACCCACGCCCTTCAAAGATGACTACGCCGTTGACACGAAGTACATCCAGGCGGCGGGAAGCAAGATTGCCGAACAACTCAAGGGCGGCGAATTGATCGTTCTGGAGTCGACTTCGCCACCAGGAACCACCGAGAAGCTCGCAGAGCTCGTTTTGGCAGAGCGCCCCGATCTCACCCTGGAACAAGGGCACGACAACACAGTGCACTTCGCGCACTGCCCGGAGCGTGTGCTCCCCGGTCGCATCATGGCAGAAATGTCGGCCAACGACCGCGTAATCGGTGGGGTCACACCGCGAGCCGCCGAGCTTGCTCGCGACCTGTACGCAACGTTCTGCGACGGCGAGCTGCTGCTGACGAATGCCCGCACTGCGGAAATGGCCAAGCTCACCGAGAACTCCTTCCGGGACGTGAATATCGCCTTTGCCAACGAACTGTCGATCATTGCTGAGCGCCTCGATATTGATGTGTGGGAGCTCATCGAGCTTGCCAACCACCACCCGCGCGTGAACATTCTGCAGCCGGGCCCCGGCGTGGGTGGTCACTGCATCGCTGTCGACCCATGGTTCATTGTGAATGCGGCCCCGGAAGAAGCACGCCTGATTCGTACCGCACGCGAAGTGAATGACGGCAAACCGGTACACGTCCTCGACAAAGTTGAAGCACTTGCCGGTCGATTCAAAGCACCGGTGGTTGCTGCACTCGGCATCGCGTTCAAAGCGAACATCGATGACCTACGCGAGTCACCCTCGCTCAACATCGTCGACCAACTCGCCGACCACGTGAAGGATGTCGACATTCGCGTTGTCGAACCAAACGTGGACGAACTACCCGAGCAGCTGACCCGACACTCGAACATCCGCAAGCAGGGCGTTGTCGAGGCGGTCCAGGATGCCGACATCGTGCTCCTGCTCGTCGACCACGATGAATTCAAAGGGCTCGACCGTGACCTGCTCAAGGAGAAGATCATTGTGGACACCAAGGGTGTCTGGCGATAACGGAGCACTGAATTAGACTCTGAGTCGTGGCAATCACACTGCGGAGACCCTGGTCGGCGAACCTTTCGCTGATCGTGCAGTCGTTGTCCGGCCACATCGTCGATGACCCCTTCCTACTTTCCTTTCAACTAGCCCGGCGACTACCAGGCGGGGCACGCCTGGTATTGGGCCGGGCACTCACGTCCTTTCGAGTGCGCGGCCCTCGCGGCGTGAACGCGCTCGGCTACGAACTCGTTGGGAACCACGAAGAAGCCCGCACGGTGCTCCGAATCCTGGCGCGGCGAATCCTCGATCGCGATATTCCTCGCGCACGAACGCGCTATGTGCCGTACGTTGCCGATGTAGCGATATCGATCGGTCAGCTGGATATTGCCGAGCGTTTGCTCGAGGCCGTCCCGAAAACGCGCCGTGGCGCATCCTGGTACGCCACGGCATCCCGCCTCGCACTCGACACCGGCGACCTCGACGCGGCAGTGTCGATCGCCTCACGGCACCCGGTCAATGATTCGCTCGCGCGACGGATGATCGGCGAACGAGAAGCGTTTAGCGACTTCGTGCCGACCGTGCCCCGCGAGCATGGTTACACTCCGCATCCTGGCCGGGTGCTACACGTTCTCACGAACTCACTGCCGCACACCAAAAGCGGTTATGCGCAGCGAACCCAATCGATCCTGCGTTCGCTCGTCAGCCAAGATCGCGAAGTGCGCGCCGTCACACGCCCCGGGTACCCCGCGCAGGTCGGCGTGCTGTGGTCGAAATGCGTCGACCAGATTGACGGGATTCCGTATGTCAGGCTCACGCCGCGCCGACTCGCGACAGGGCTCGACAACAAGGTGCAACAGCATGCCGAGATGCTCGCCGAACAGGTACGCGAGTTCCGACCCGAGGTGCTGCACACGACAACGCACTTCACGAACGCGCTGGCGGTGCGCGCGGTCGCGGAAGCCTTCGGGATTCCTTGGGTCTATGAAATACGTGGACTGCTCGCCGACACCTGGGCGTCGAACCGTGGCGCAGCTGCAACGAGGTCGCAGCGCTACCAGCGCTTCGTCGCACGAGAGCTCGAAGTCGCCAAAGACGCGGATGCTGTGGTCACGCTGGGTTTCAACATGGTCCAACGGCTTGTGAAAGCGGGCATCGACGCCGATAAAATCTCGCTGAGCCCGAACGCCGTCGACGGCGCATTCTTGGCACCCGCGCCGACCCGCAACGCCGCGCGCAAGGCCCTCGGTATTGTCCAGGACGCGCTGTATATCGGCACCGTATCGAGCCTCGTCGAATACGAGGGTATCGAGTACCTGCTTGAGGCTGCCGCGCGTCTTGCACCCGAGTTTCCGAAACTCCGAGTGCGCATCGCTGGTGATGGTGTGTCATTACCGGGGTTGCAGCTACTCGCCGAGCGCCTCGGGATCTCGGATATTTGCGAGTTCCCCGGACGAGTGGACCACTCCCAGGCGATCTGGAATCACGCGGCCCTCGACGTGTTCGTTGCCCCGAGACTCGACCGTCTCGTTACTCGTAACGTCACACCGATGAAGACCATCGAAGCCTCGGCAGTTGCGCGACCCGTGGTCGCATCCCGCTTACCAGCGCTCGAAGAACTCGTGATCCACCGTGAGACCGGGATGCTCTTTGAAGCTGAGAACATTGATTCCTTGACCGAGGCGCTCGCCGAGATTCTGCGCGATGAAGCACTGCGCGACCGTCTCGGTGCAGCTGCCCGCGAATGGGCGCTCGAAACTCGCACGTGGGCGGCGAACGCGAAGACCTATGCCGAGATTTACTCACGGGTGCTTACTCGGGAACCGGTCGACGGGATCGATGCGGTCGGGGATGATATCGATAGCGAATAGGTTTGGGCGAACTCGGTAGCCCCGTCTAGCGCTTCAGGACGATCCCGCGCTCCGGGTCGAGCAGCAGCTTCCCGAGCCTTGAGGCGCCGGTAATGACCCGAGTGTTGCGATTCCACAGGGGACCGCGCTTCAACAACGCCGGCGTTGAATCATTGGTGCCGACACCGAACTTGAACACCGTGACGAATTCGCCGTCGGGACCGTGATCCATGTATTGGATTGATGCATTGGGAGCCATTTCGTACATGGTTTCCGTTGCGCCAAGCGGCGCTCCCTCTTGATCGGCATTAATCACGGTCATCGAACTCGTCGGGATGAGATTCACTGCGTTAAACGCCACTGGCCCGTCGCCGCGGATCAGCTGGCCGGTTGCGTCGAGTCGCGTTTCGCCAGGGAGAAGCCAGCGCTGCTCAATTTCGGTCTGCCCTTCCGACTGCACCCGGTCCCAAACCACCATGATGTCGGGACCGAATTCGAAGCTTACGCTTCGGGTCAGATACGTGCCCTCGACCGGGTTGGCGGTCATTGTGTATGACCGCCAATCCGCGGAGCAGTCCTCATACGTCAACGTACTGGGGTGACCGGTGCTCTTTTTCCGACGCGTATGCGCGATGAAGGTGCTGTGCGCCGAGGGGGAGCGCAGCCACATCCGATTATCATCATCGGTGTAGCCGTGAAATCCACCGTCTTTGATCATCTCGACACCGCCTGTGACGAAGCGAATAGAGAGGTGATCGAGGTGGCCGTGAATCTGACGCGGTTGTCCGAACCGCAGTGAATATGCAGACTCCTCATTGAACGGTCGATCATCGCCCCATCCCGAACGGCCGAACGCATAGCCATTGGTGTACGACTTGAACAACTCCTGGGGCTTCGGCCCAGACTCACCTGCCGTCGCGGCGTACTCGGCAACGGTTCTAAGGATGGATTTCGCCGGTTGATGAGGAGTGTCGCCTATTTCGAACCACGTGCCGTCGGGGCGGGTTGCGTGCGCCAAAAACGTCGGCATTGCCTCGAGGCGAGCATTGAGTCGCGCCTTGATGGCATCCGAGAGCTCACCGTCACCCAAAAACGGGAGGTATTTTTGTATCTGCACAAAATTGAAGTGGTGATAGTGAACGGCCTGCTCGACGGTCACCCCTTCGTCATCCACGGTGCTGAGGATTGACACTTCCAGCCGCTTGAGGCCGAGTCGAGCGGCCTCTTCGTCGTCGAGATATCGACCCACACTAATGAGCGCCTTGTCCTGGTCCACGCCGTGGTTCCAGTTTCCGGCGTAGTTTTCTTCGGCGGCCAAGAACTCGAGGTGTTCTCGCAGGTGGGGTCGCAGCCACGTGTCGTCCGAAACGCGCTCGGCCGCGGTCACCAAGACTTCGGTGCGAAGCGCTACCGCGTGTGCATCCCAGGCACGAGAGTTCTTTGGGTTCTCTTGCGGATTGTGCTCGAACCAGTCCGTGAGAATCTCGGTGACGACGGCCTCATCAGATTCGCTCAGTGGATTTGAAACGCAGACGATTCTCACGAATCCCAAGCAAGCCATCCACCATTTAAACGACTCGGGGGCGTCCGCGAACTCGTCGTAATCGATGCCGCCCTGCCACGGGAATGGATCAATATTGTACTTCGCAGGGGTAGGGACCAACCCGCCGCGAAACATCCGACGCTGACTCTTACGATCCACTTATTCTGCTCCTGACGGGTCCTGCGGGGTAAACAGCGAATGCTACTCAGGGTGCCTGATCGCGCCCTAGTAGGCTAAGCGCTGTTTCCATGTGCCATGATTCGAAAGGCCGTCGGTGCGAGTTCTACTGCTCACTCACTACTTTGTTCCCGAGACGGGGGCCCCGCAAAAGCGATGGGATGCGCTCATCCGCGAATTCGTGGCTGCCGGGCACGAGGTAGCAGTGCTGTGCCCACCGCCTCACCACCCAAATGGCCGGGTCGAAGAACGATTCCACCGCTATTATGCGCCGGGATCCTCCGACCGAGCAGATAACGGTGCGGCGGTGTATCGCGTCGGCTTGCTTCGCCACGGCGGCGATATTGTCACCCGCTCCCTCGACCACCTCTTTGCCGCGCAGCGCATGATTACACGCGGCGGCAGGCTCATTCGTACAGGCCGGGTGCGCCCGGATGTGATCATCGCGACGGCGCCGGCGGTACCCACACTGCTTGCCGGACAGTGGCTCGCCAAGCGGTTTCGCATTCCCTATGTGGTCGAGATGCGGGATGCGTGGCCCGATCTCATTACGCACGTCGAAGGCATGGGAACGAGTAACGTCGCGGTGTCGTTTGCGAAGCGTGCGATTCACTCGGGAGTGACCTGGCTGCAGCGTTCCGCCGACCGGGTCGTGTCAACGACGAAGACATTCGCGGGCGTGCTCGAAAGCCGTGGGATACGAAACGTCGCGGTGGTGCGCAATGGCTCGGATGCCCGCGCGATGCGGGCGATGCCGTCTGCATCCGATAATCACACGGAATTGCGGGCGCTCTATATCGGCACCATGGGCCGGAGCCAAGGCCTCGAGATGATCGTGCGCGCGACGGCAAAGCTTAATCGACAAGGCGTCCCGGTCGACGTAAGACTCGTAGGGGAGGGGCACGATCGTGAGGGTCTCGTCGATCTGAACAAGTCACTCGGCAATCCCGTGACAATTCTCGACGCCGTCCCACGCGACGAGGTTGCGCAACACTATGCGTGGGCGGACACGACGATCGCGTCATTGCGTGACTGGGAGCCTTTCACCTGGACGGTTCCTTCCAAGCTGTATGAGCTCTTGTCCACCGGGCGTCACGTCACCGGCATCCTCAGCGGCGAAAGCGCCGAATTACTCTTTGAAGCCGGAGGCGGTGACGTTGTCGCGCCCGGCAATGAACAACAACTCATTGAACTGTGGCGCGACCTCGCGACTCACCGCGACCGGTTGGAAGTCGGCGACTCTGGCCGTGTTTGGGTGACGAACAATGTGCAGTTCGACGACCTCGCGGCGTCGTACCTGGAAGTCCTCGAACGCGTTGTTCACGGTGAAAACGAGTCGCAACGAGAGGAATCGCGATGAAGCTCCGTCGACCCTGGGCGCAGAATGCAGCGCTCACGGCCCAAACCGTCCGTGAACACATCGTTGATGACCCGGTACAGCTTGCACTGCAGATCTCCCGGCGACTGCCCGTGCAAGCTCGCAGCGCGCTCGGCAATGGCCTCGCCAAGATCACCAATCGAGGTGGCGGAGTTCTCGAAACCATTGGCCATGCAATCGCTGGCGACCGTGAGCGAGCCAACCAAACACTCGACGATGCGGTGAACGTTGACGTCACTGATCGCAGGGCAAGGGCTTCGCGTCGTATCGCTCACCTTGCGGATGTGGCATTGTCGTTGGGGCAACCTGACCGGGCGCAAGAGATGCTCGCATCCGTTCCGAGGGCTGAGCGAAAGTCTGTGTGGTTCGCGGTCGCTTCCCGCATTGCCCTGTACCGGGGCGACCACGGCGGTGCCGTCGAGTTCGCGTCCCGACACCCCCGGAACGAATCGCTCGCGAAACGGATGTTCGGGGAACAGCAGGTGTTCGCGGGTTATGTCCCCGAACTCCCTGCCGAATCGAGCTACATTCCCCGCCCGGGCAGCGTTTTACACGTCCTCACGAACTCGGCACCGCATACCTCGAGTGGGTATGCGCAGCGCAGCCATTCAATCCTGAAATCCGTGCAGCAACTCGGTCACGAGGTTGCCGCAGTCACTCGACCCGGGTATCCGGTCCAGGTTGGGGTGCCGTGGGCGGCTGGTGAGGATGTGGTTGAGGACATTCGATACATCAGGTTATTGCCAGCGACGCTCGGGCAAGGGTTGAAGGAGCGCGTTGACCAACATGCGCGCCTCCTTGCGGAAGAGGTCCGAAAGTTTCGCCCGGCCGTGTTGCACACTACGACGCACTTCACGAATGCACTCGCGGTCGGCGCGGTGGCGCGCGCATTCGGTATCCCGTTCGTGTACGAAGTGCGCGGCCAACTTGCCGACACGTGGGCATCCACTCGCGGGCCGGAAGCGCTGGAGTCGCAACGCTACCGTGAGTTCCAAGCACGCGAGCTCGATGCCGCGAAAGCGGCCGATCACGTCGTCACGCTTGGCGCCATGATGAAACAGCGGCTCATCGACGGCGGAGTCCCCGAAATCAATATCTCGGTGTGTCCGAACGCGGTCGGTGTGCCCTTCACCGATGACCCACCAGGGCAGGCGGATGCGCGCGCCCGCTTGGGTATTCAGCCGGATGCGCAGGTCGTCGGCACAGTCTCGAGCATCGTCGACTATGAGGGGCTTGACCTCCTCGTGCGAGCGGTCGCGAAACTGGCGCCGACGAACCCGAAACTGCGGTTGCACATTGCGGGTGACGGTGTCGCGTTGCCGGGACTCAAAGTACTTGCCGAGCGGCTCGGCATCGCAAACATTTGCGAGTTCCCGGGCCGCGTGCAGCGTCCCGAAGCCATTTGGCACCACGCGGCCCTGGACCTGTTCGTCGTGCCGCGGCGCGATCTCAGCGTGACGCGGAGCGTGACACCAATGAAATCGGTTGAGGCTTCGGCAGTGGGTCGGCCCGTAGTCGCATCCAACCTGCCCGCGTTGCAAGAGCTCGTGGTCGATGATGAAACGGGGCTGCTCTTCGAAGCCGAAAACGTCGACGCGCTCGCTGACGCACTCTCATCACTACTTGCCGACCCTGAGCGGCGGGCAAAGATGGGCGCTGCCGCTCGAGAATGGGTCAAGGACGGTCGCACGTGGTCAGCGAATGCCCTCACATACGAACATGTGTACCGCGAATTGACGAGGTAGGACGGATACGATGGCACGATTTCGCAAGGTCGTGAACAAAGCAACAGGGCTCGTGCCGACGAAGCTTCGCAATCGAGCAAAAGCCGTCGGTAAAGCCGCGCTGGATGCAATGCCCGACGGGCTCGAATCACAGGTCCGGACGGCGTTTGGACGTAAGGGTACTGTTCGCGTGCTCGGACCAGCTGACCCGCTCGATCTCGAGGTGCGCGAAGAACCGCAACAGAAGTCCACTAAGGCACGTAAGAAGAAAACAACGACACGGAAGACAGCTGTCGCGGGGCGCGCGGCCGGGGCGGGCAGCGCATCCCGACACGACGCGCCGGAGCGATTGCATCGTGCTCTATTCGGAGCCACCGCACCGGCCCGAACCGAAGCCGGAGGGCGCCCCGTTGCGGGAATTCTCGGCCGTGATCTCCGCAGTGTGCTCGAAGAGAGTTCACACCGCGTCGTTCCGCTGATACCTGGCACGGCACGGGCTGCCGCCGCGATCGCCGAAGTCGTGATAGTCGATTTGGCGGCCTTCAACGGCCCGTGGTCCGGCGCATTGGATGCCGCTGGAGTTGCGTTGTACGACGAGTTGGAAGATGCGATTACCACTGCAGTACAGAAAGGCATTACGACCTGGGTCGTTCTTCGCGGTGACGATCTGCATCGCCTCGGCGCACTCCAGCTCCGACGCTTGGAGTCGGTCGAGGTGGTTGACCCCACCAATGAACGCGAACGCGAACACTTTACCGAAGATGCCGGTGCGGATGCGCCGGAGGGAATCATCGACATCTTGCGGAGTTTGGGGGGTGCACAATGAGCAAGACGAAGGTGCTGCTGTACGGCGATGTCGATCTCAACGTGATCGACGGGTCAGCGATTTGGTTACCCGCGATCGCCGAAGCGTGGTCGAAAGCGGGTTCCGAGGTGCACGTGCAACTCAAGGCCGTGGAAAAACGGGACCTGCTTACGGGCCCGCTCCGGGCACTGCCCAACGTCACGGTGCTCGAGGCGAATCCGCCGCGGTCACAATCTGCGCTGCAACCGACCGATTTATCGGACCGGCTTATTGAGTTGGATGCACAACATCACTTCGACGTCGTGATGGTCCGCGGGATTAATGCGTGTCTTGCCCTCACGAATAAGGGCGTGCTGAGTGACAAACTGTGGTCATATGTCACCGAATTCGGCTACGCCAGTGAGACGTTCGACGCCGTGCAGCGCACGCAGATCGCAACCATTGCGCGCGGCAGCCGCGTGATGCTCGCGCAAACGGCTGCGGCACGATCCGTGCTCGAGGCACGCGTGCCCGAAGCGGCCGGCCGTACTGAAATCCTTGGGCCGATGATTCCGGACGAGCTGGAACCGAATGCCGACGGCACCCGCGGAAATAAGCCGCTCGAACTCGTATACGCGGGTAAATTTGCCCGCGCTTGGCGCACCGATTTGATGCCAGACATTGTTGCGGAACTGGCTTCGCTGGGTGTTCCCGCGCACCTCACAATGATTGGCGACAAGGTTCACAACGAGCCTCAGCATCCGGGATGGGCCGCAAACATGCGTGCGGTTATGGCCAAGGGTGATGCTGCCGTGAAATGGGCTGGGGCGAAGAGTCGCGAGGAAAGTTTACGACTGGTCTCGCAGTCGGATCTGGCACTGGGGTGGCGCACCGACGACCTCGACCTCAGCCTTGAAATCTCCACAAAGGTGCTCGAAAGCTCGGCAGTCGGGGTCGCATCCATCGTCAACCGCACCACGATGCACGAAGAACTGCTTGGCGGTGACTACCCGCTTTTTGTCGACGCTCGCCAGGACTCAGCTGCCGATATTGCGAGGAAAATTGCGGAAGCACTGCCGCAACTCGAGACGCTATCGGCGCGGGTACGCGCGGTATCGGACCCCTACCGACTGAGTCGACGGGCAGAAGATCTTCAGCGGTACCTCTCTCGTTGGGGTACGCAAGGGCGCCGAATAGAAAGTGGGGAGGCTCGAGCCGAAACAGCGCCAACATCTTCCTCTACTGCTGGGCTAACATCACTGGCGACCGCAAAGACGCTGAAAGTGGGACTCGCGGGGCATGACCTCAAATTCGCTGGCGAGCTCATTGAGATGCTCCGTCGTGATTCCGCCATCGAGTTGCGCATCGACAAATGGGCAGGCTTGCACAAGCACGATGAATTGGCTTCGCAGCGGCTCGTCGATTGGGCCGATGTAGTGATCTGTGAGTGGGCCGGCGCTAATTCCGTGTGGTACTCCCAGCACAAACGGCCGGGACAGCGCCTGTTCGTCCGGCTCCATATGTTCGAGTTGCGAGGGCACTGGCTCCCGCAGATTGCGGTCGATCAGGTCGATCAGTTCATCGCTGTCTCAGAGCACTATCGGCAGTACATCATCGATGAACTCGGCGCGGAACCCGAGCGTGTCAGGGTTATCCCGAACGCCATCAGCATTGCCGATCTTGATCGCGAGCCAATCGAAGGACGCGAGTTCCGCCTGGGGATCGTCGGAATCGTGCCGCTGCGCAAGCGACTCGATCGTGCGGTGGCGCTCTTGCGGAGGCTGCGTGCTCACGACGATCGCTTTACCTTGCACGTGCGAGGCAAGATGCCATGGGAACACCCGCACGAGTGGCGAAAGGCTCGCCAGCGCGAGAGTTATATGGATTTGTTCTCGAAAATTGGCGGTTCTGACCTCAACGAGTCGATTGCCTTTGAGCCATTTGGTGCGGACATGGGCAACTGGTATCGGAAGATTGGCTGGGTTCTTTCACCGTCGACGGTTGAGAGTTTTCACCTCGCGCCAGCGGAGGGAATGGCCTCTGGAGCGGTTCCACTGCTCTGGGATCGACCCGGTGTGCGGGATATTTTTGGAGATGATTTCGTAGTCGCAAATAATGATGAGGCTGCAAAATTCGTTCTGGATTCAGTCGATGACGTTTCGCGGCTGGCGCGGTATCGGTCTCTCGCTCGCAGAGTTGCCGAAAACTTCGATGAGAAAGAGGTCGAACGATTGTGGAGTGCGCTAATCCACGTCGAGTAGGCGACACGCCGTGAGTTCCTCATTTACGTCTCATTTACCTTGCGTTTACTCGAGGTATGAAGAACGCTCGAGGTCGAGTTCGCTGGCAACATCAGATTCTTATCGTGCTCATCGCGGTGAGTGTGCTGCTCGTGCTCGCTTCGCTGATGATGTCCGTGCTCGGCGTTTCCTACACGTCACCGATCCGGGAGTTTTTCGATGTGTCGGATGAACGGAACCTCCCTACCTGGTGGAACGCGGGACTCCTGTTAATCGCGGGATCAACCACCGCTGCCGTCGGGCTTGCTCGGGTCGTTGCAAAATTTGACGGCAAGCTTGGATGGCTTCCATGGGGTGGACTTTCAGCCATGCTTGGAGCAATGTCGCTGGATGAGTTCGCGGGATTTCACCAGCTTCTCGGACTGGTGTGGGAGAAATTCGTCGGGGAGAACCCGCTCAGTTCATTCGGGTGGTTCATTATCGGCGTACCGCTCGCGATCCTGCTCGTGTTGTTCATCTGGCTTTGTGCACGGCAACTTCCGAAGGAGTCTTCACGAGCGTTCATGATAGGCATCGCGGTGCTCTTGTTCGGCGCAATCGCAATCGAAGCGTTCCCGATGCTGATGGACTTTGGTCGAAACTCAACCGCGTACTACCTCACGTATCACGTTGAAGAACTCGTAGAGAAGATCGGCGCCTCAGTGCTCGTCGTGGCCCCGCTTTACGCGATCGGACTCAGCCGCAACGGTGATGGATACACGGTAAGATTCGAGCGCCGCCGCAGCGATATCAAACCTTCGAATGCAATTGCATGAGGCCTCCCAATTCGCAGTGAGCGGAAGTTGGCTCGCGAGGTTCCAAGAGGCTATGGCGTAATCTGATCGCTACCAATGGCGACCGGGGCTAAATTGAGCGAGGACATGTCGAAACCAAAGAAATTCGTTCGAACGATTGGCAAGGCCCTCCCTACTCGCATTCGGAAGGGCGTCAAGCGCGTCGCGAAAAAAGTACTGCCGCAACGTGCGCAATCAACCGTCGCCCCGGTCTCCGATTCAACGTCTAATGCACAGGCACAGCCTCCACTTGATCCGCTGAGCCTTGCAGCACAGCCAACCGGTGCTTCGGACAAGGGCAGACAACAGCCAATCGCAGGTCGTGCGGCAGCTGGCACTACGCTGGACCCCGAGGCTTCGGCTCGACTGGGGCGAGCCATGTTCGGTCACGCGGCACCCGCTCGCACCGCGCAAGGCGGCAGGCCTGTTGCCGGTATTTTCGCAAGCGACTTGCGCGACGCACTCTGCACTGCGGGCCACGAAGTCAGTGAGTTCGTGCCAGGGATTACCGGTGCGCTTGCCGACAGCGCTGAAGTCCTCGTGATCGACCTCGCCGGGTTCACCGGTGTCTGGGATGGCGCCCTTGAACCGACCGGCGTGAGCTTGATTCGTGAAGTGACCGACGCCGTTGAAGCCGCACGCTATCGCGGGGTTACCTGCTGGCTCGTCGTTCGAGGCGATCAGCCGCACTATCACGGTGCAATTCTGTTGCAAGAGTCGACACTTTTGCAGCCGCTTTTGCCGGGCCAGCAATCAACCGAACAAACTCATTTCACGGAGAACCCGGGTAACGCACCCGTGGGAATCGTTGACATCATCCGATCATTGGAGGTCGCAGCATGACGCGGGTCGTCCGAGTTTTTCTCTACGGTGATGTCAATCTCAACATCATCGACGGCTCCGCAATCTGGCTGCAATCGATGGCACAGGTTTGGGCGGGCACGGGCGCACAAGTCGACGTGCAGCTCAAGGCTCCCGAGACGCGCGCGCTCTTGTCGGGACCTCTACGCAAGATTCCCGGTGTCACGGTGCTCGATGCCACTCCAGAATCGGCCGATGCACTGACACACGCTGAAGTCGTAGCCATTGCCGAAGCTCGTGATGCACAAGCGCCGTATGACGTCGTTATGGCTCGCGGCCTGCAAGTGTGTCGGGCGCTTTCCGAGCAGCCATCACTCGCAAGCAAGCTTTGGGCATATGTCACCGAGTACGCCTATGGTTCGGAAAGTTTCGACGAAGATCGCCAGCGTATTTTTAGTGAGCTCGCTGGCCGCGCGCGCTTCGTGCTGGCACAGACCGATGAGGCACGTTCGGTACTCGAATCGTTGATTCCGGAGGCGGCGGGGAAGGCGCTGCTATTGGGGCCGATGATCCCGGATACGTTGACGCCAAAAGTTGCTGCGCAAGAGGCCCTCGGTACCGCTGAGAATCCACTTCGCCTTATCTACACCGGCAAGTTCGCCAAGGACTGGCGAACGGATTTGATGCCCGAGCTCGTTCCCGAGCTTGAGAAACTCGGCGTCATTGCCGAACTCACGATGGTCGGCGACAAGGTGCACAACGAGCGAAGCGACCCGAATTGGGCCTTGCGGATGAACGCTTTGATCAACCGCAAGCAGCCACGAGTTCACTGGGCGGGCGGGAAAGATCGAGCAACGAGCCTCGAGATGGTGTCGAATTCTCACATTGCGCTGAGCTGGCGAAGCACTCAGCTCGACCTCAGCCTCGAGATGTCGACCAAGGTACTCGAAGCGAGTGGACTTGGCGTCCCATCGATCATTAATCGCACGCCAATGCACCAGAACCTCCTGGGCGAGGACTACCCGCTCTTGGTCGATGCACGTGCCGATTCTGTGGCAGACATCGCATCCCGGATTCGAGATGCGCTGCCTGAACTGCACGGGCTATCAGAGCGAGTCCATGTCGCGACCGAGCAGTACCGGATGGCGAGCCGCGTCAGTGACCTCATGCGCTACCTGCGCCGAATCGGCATTGTCGCGAACGACCAAGGTTTCTCGGATGCAGTTGAGCTGCCCGAGCGCCTCCGCCGGTCTAATCGGCCGCTGCGAGTGCTCTTGGCGAGCCACGACCTTAAATTTGCTGGCGAGCTCGTGACAATTCTGCAGCGACTGCGCGGCGTTGAGCTGCGCTTTGACCACTGGGAAGCACTGCACCGTCACGACGCTGCCGCATCACAAGAATGTCTTGACTGGGCCGACATTGTCATTTGCGAGTGGGCCGGGTCGAATGCCGTGTGGTACTCGCAACATAAGCGTCCGGACCAGCGACTCGTCGTGCGCCTGCACATGTTCGAGTTCCGTGGGCATTGGCTGAGCAAGATCGACACCGACAACGTCGACCTGTTCATCGCCGTGTCGGAGTACACGCGTGAGCTAATCGAGGAGCAGCTCGAAGTGCCTGCTATGAAGGTTGCGGTCATCCCGAATGCCGTGAGCTTCGCCGACTTCAGACGGCCAGCGGTGGCGGGTCGCGAACATCGAATCGGGCTTGTCGGTTTCGTGCCGCTACTCAAACGACCCGACCGGGCGATCGAGCTGCTCCGGCGCCTGCGTGAGCAAGACGACCGTTTTACCCTGCACATCCGCGGCCGCATGCCCTGGGAATATCGCCACCTCTGGCAAAAGCCCGAGCAGCGCGAAGCGTATCTGGACCTCTTTGCGAGGCTCGGCGCGGACAACCTGCATACGGCGATCGCATTCGAGCCGTTCGGCGCCGATATGGCGAACTGGTACCGCAAGATAGGCTGGATGCTGTCGCCGTCAACCACCGAGAGTTTTCACCTCGCCCCGGCTGAAGGTACCGCATCCGGGGCACTGCCCGTCTTCTGGGAACGACCGGGCGTCCGGCAGATCTTTGGCGACGAGTTTGTCGTCCCGGACACGAAAGCAGCGGCTGAGTTCATTCTCGCGACGAACCGCGACGCAGACATTCGGGCTCGTCGCATCGAGATTGCTCGCAGCGTCGTCGCACCATTTGACGAGCAGATCGTTGAAGAAGCTTGGGTGGACGCGGTCTGCGGTCCCGAGCAACGATAGGGGTGCGTGTTAGCCTAAGCGCTTGACGGGGCTTGAGATTCGCAAGTACCCGCGAAGCTTTGTCTGAACTGAAACAAGGGGTCCTCCGCTTGAAAATCGCAGTAATTGCACTTGGAAAGATCGGCCTGCCACTTGCAGTCCAGTTCGCCACAAAGGGTCACGAAGTCATCGGTGTTGATATCAACGCGACGACGGTCGACATGGTTAACCAAGCAAAGGAACCCTTTCCCGGCGAGTACCAGCTTCAAGAAAAGCTCGAAGAGACCGTCGGCAACGGCACCTTGAAAGCGACGACGAACTACGCTGAGGCCATTCCTGGGGCGGACGCCATTGTGCTCGTCGTCCCGCTGTTCGTTGACGAGAACGCGGTGCCGGACTTCGGCTGGATGGATGCTGCGACCAACGAACTCGCGGCCCACCTCACGCCTGGCACACTCATTTCGTTTGAGACCACGTTGCCGGTGGGAACCACCCGCACTCGCTGGAAGCCAATGATCGAAGAAATTTCGGGACTCAAAGAAGGCGAAGACTTCCACCTCGTGTTCTCGCCGGAGCGAGTACTTACCGGTCGAGTGTTTGCCGACTTGCGCAAGTACCCGAAGCTCATCGGTGCGCTGAGCGCCGAAGGGGCCGAGCGGGCGCGGGAATTCTACGAGGCAGTGCTTGACTTCGATGACCGCCCAGACCTGGAGCGAGAAAACGGTGTGTGGGACCTCGGGAGTGCTGAAGCATCCGAGCTGGCCAAACTCGCAGAGACGACCTACCGCGACGTCAACATCGGTCTTGCCAACGAGTTCGCTCGCTACGCAGGTGAAAACGGCATCGACATTTACCAGGTGATTGAAGCATCGAACTCTCAACCTTACAGTCACATCCACCGCCCCGGTATTGCGGTTGGTGGCCACTGCATCCCGGTGTATCCGCGGCTCTACCTCTGGAATGATCCGAAAGCAGAGATCGTTCGGACCGCCCGTGCGCTGAACGCGGACATGCCCAATTTTGCGATTGGGCTCCTGGCTGGTGCTCACGATACCGACCTCGAAGGCCAGAGCGTTGCCGTGCTCGGTGCTGCATACCGTGGCGGAGTCAAAGAGACCGCGTTCTCGGGGGTCTTTGCCACCGTTGAGGCACTCAAGGAACGTGGCGCGGTGGTTACCGTTCATGATCCGCTTTACACCGACGATGAACTCGCGGCATTCGGATTTGCTCCGTATCACCTCGGTGAAAATGTTGATGCAGTGGTGATTCAAACTGACCACCAGGACTATAAAGATCTGACTCCGCAGAAGTTCCCTGGCATCCGAACGCTTGTCGACGGTCGAAACGTCACGGACCCAGCGAAATGGGAAAGTGTGACCCGTCGAGTTATCGGTAAGCCTGGCATCGCTGCCGAGAGCACAAAGTAATGGTTGACGCTCCCAACTATCGAGTCGTTGACTCCGCGGATGTCGCTGAGAATGCACAGATCGGCGACGGATCGTCAGTGTGGCATCTTGCGCAAGTTCGTGAAGATGCGGTGCTGGGTAAGAATTGTGTGATTGGTCGAGGCGCGTATATCGGTACCGGTGTAACGCTTGGTGATAACTGCAAGGTGCAGAATTATGCACTGGTGTACGAACCAGCCGTTCTTGAGTCTGGGGTCTTCATAGGTCCAGCGGTGGTGCTCACGAATGACACCTATCCGCGCGCTATCAACCCGGACGGAACGCAGAAGGCCGCATCCGACTGGGATGCGGTTGGTGTGACTATCAAAACTGGCGCGGCGATTGGCGCACGTGCCGTCTGTGTTGCTCCCGTGACGATCGGTGCTTGGTCGCTGATCGCTGCAGGATCTGTGGTCACGAAGGACGTCCCGGATCATGCGTTGATAGCCGGCGTGCCAGCGAAGCAATTGGGCTGGGTTGGGAAGACGGGCCACCGTCTCATCGAACGTGACGGGGCACTCGTTTGCCCGGACACACATGACCGTTTTAGTGAGGTAGACGGAGCCCTCGTCGCCGAAAACCAAGGAGCCTAACCATGGTGGATTTTATCCCTCCAGCGAAGCCAATTATCGGTGAAGAAGAGCGCGCCGCGGTAGATCGTGTGCTGCAGACCGGAATGATCGCCCAAGGCCCCGAGGTCAAGGCATTTGAAGAAGAATTTGCTGCTGCGCTGACCGCTGGCCGCACGGCGGTGGCAGTGAACTCTGGAACGTCTGGACTCCACCTCGCGCTACTTGCCGCTGGTATTGGCGTTGGAGACGAAGTAATTGTGCCGGCGTTCACCTTTGCCGCGACGGGTAACTCGGTTGCGCTGACCGGAGCGACACCGGTGTTCGTTGACATCGAACTTGATACCTACAACCTTGATCCAGCGCGCATCGAAGCTGCGATCACGCCCAAGACAAAGGCGATCATGCCGGTGCACCTCTATGGCCATCCGGCCAATATGCCGGCAATTCTCGCAATCGCGGAAAAGCACGGACTGCAAGTGTTCGAGGACGCCGCACAGGCACACGGAGCGACGCTCAACGGTCAGCAGGTCGGTACGTTCGGTACGTGGGGCGTGTTCAGCCTCTACCCGACGAAGAACATGACTTCGGGCGAGGGTGGCATGGTGACCGTCGAGGATGCCGAAGTAGCACGCAGGCTCCGGCTACTTCGCAACCAGGGTATGGAAGTGCAGTATCAAAATGAGCTGGTCGGATTCAATAACCGAATGACCGACATTCACGCTGCTATCGGTCGAGTTCAGCTCACGAAAGTTGCCGACTGGACCAAGCAGCGTCAAACAAACGCGGCTGCTCTGAATGCGGGCCTTCGTGACGTCAAGACGCCGGTGGTGGCCGAAGGCGCTGAGCACGTTTACCACCAATACACCGTGCAGCTGCCGGAGGCACTCGTTGCGCAACGCACCGAACTGCTTGCGCGTCTCAAGGATGAGTTCCAGGTTGGTACCGGTGTGTACTACCCGGTGCCGACCAATGAGCTTCCGTCGTTCAACGTCGAAGCTGACCTCCCGAACACCAAGATCGCTGCAGCTTCGGTATTCTCACTGCCTGTGCATCCCTCATTGACCTCGGGGGACCTCGAGCGCATCATTGCTGCCGTGAATACTGTCGTCGAGGAGGCCTAAGCCATGACGCTTCGCACTGGACTGATCGGCCTCGGGATGATGGGGCGTCATCACGCTCGCGTCATGCGGGGGATTGAAGGAACCGAGTTGGTTGCAGTCGCTGACGCGATGGGTGACGCTCACGGTGTTGCCGAAGAACTGCCGCTTTTCGAAACCGTGGATCAGCTCATCGATTTCGGCGTTGATGCAGTTGTGTGTGCAGTCCCGACCGGAATGCACGAAGAGGTTGGTTTGAAACTCGCTTCAGCTGGCGTACACACGATGGTTGAAAAGCCCATCGCGCACAGCGTCGAAGCCGGTGAGCGCCTGGCGACAGCATTTAATGAACGTGGGCTGATCGGCGCGGTTGGACACATCGAGCGCTTCAACCCGGCGCTGCAGGAACTCCGTCGACGTATTGATGCTGGTCAGCTTGGCGAGGTCTATCAAGTAGCGACGCGTCGCCAGGGACCGTTTCCCTCACGCATCGCTGACGTAGGAGTCGTCAAAGACCTTGCGACGCACGACATTGATCTGACGGCGTGGTTGAACCGGACCAAGTATGCGGAGATCAATGCGAAGGTAGTCCGAATCACCGGTCGCGAACACGAAGACATGGTCGTGGCCGTCGGACAGCTAGAGAACGGCGTCATCGTCAATCACACTGTGAACTGGCTGTCGGCAGTCAAGGAGCGCACAACCGTGGTCACAGGGCAGAATGGCGTGTTCATCGCCGACACGCTCACCGCGGACCTCACGTTCTACGAGAACGGCGAAGTCCGGAGCACGTGGCAGCCGGTCGAGAACTTCCGTGGAGTTACTGAAGGTGACGTCATCCGATACGCGTTCCCGAAGCAGGAACCACTCAAGACAGAGCATGAAGCATTCCGAGATGCGATCCTCGGTAAAGAGAACACTCACGTCAGCATGACCGAAGGACTTGAGACACTGCGGGTGGCCGAAGGGATGCTCGAAGCCTCGAGTGTGAAATAGAAGGTCGCTTTCAGAATTGCTCGCGTGCGTGGCCTCGAAGCTGTATTCGGGATTTGACGCGATTTTTGGATGCGCAACACATTTAGAATGAAATAGAAAGGCACGCCGAATGAGGGTTGTAAGTATCGTTGGGGCTCGGCCGCAATTCGTCAAGCTGGCGCCAATGGACCGCGCGTTTAAAAGGCTCGGTATTGAGCACAAGATTATCCATACTGGTCAACACTACGACGCGAACATGTCGGATAGTTTCTTCAAGGATCTCGATATCTCCGCGCCAGATGTTCATCTCGGCGTTGGGTCTGGAACTCACGGCAAACAAACTGGTGCGATGCTGAGCCAGATGGATACGACATTTGAGGATCTAGAGCCTGATTGGGTCCTGGTTTACGGTGACACGAATTCGACGATTGCCGGCGCACTCTCTGCGGTCAAATTACAAATTCCACTAGCACATCTGGAAGCTGGGCTCCGTTCTTACAATCGCGCTATGCCAGAGGAACACAATCGTGTTCTCACCGACCATGCGGCCGACCTCTGCCTTGCCCCAACACAAACCGCGATGGAATGCCTTGCGGGAGAAGGGCTTGCGCAGCGTTCGCGATTGGTTGGCGACGTCATGGTCGATGTCTGTTGGCAAACGCGTGATCTAGTTAGACAAAAAAATGAACCGATTCCAGGCCTAACAGCGGACGAGACATTTGTCCTCGCAACTATTCACCGAGCGGAAAATACGGATGATCCAAAGCGGTTAGACAATATAATCAAGGCACTAGCGGGACTGAAACTCCCGGTTGTTCTACCAGCACATCCAAGACTGGTTGCAAAGACACGTGAGTACGGTATAGAGCTTGGCGGTGGATCTCTCCGGATAGTGGATCCACTGAGTTATCCGCAAATGGTGCGCGCGATTGACGCATCGACGGGTGTTGTCACTGACTCCGGCGGCCTGCAGAAGGAAGCTTTCTTGCTACAGACGCCGTGCACTACTCTGCGCACAGAAACGGAATGGGTTGAGACTCTTGTCGATGGCTGGAATGTCTTGGACCCGAACCTAACGCAAGTCGCTGATGTTGCAGTGCGCGAGGCGCCGACCTCGGAGCAGGATGCTCCGTATGGGAAGGGTGATGCAGCGATTACCGCGGCACGTGCACTCATGGAGAGCTATTCAGCCAGCTAGAAGCCGCCAATCACGCAAAAATCCGCGCGCGGTAAATTAGGTTCTGAGCAATCAATTCTGGTCAGGCATTCAACGCCTCGCGAATGTCTTGAATACGACGGTGCCAAGTTTGGGATTTCTGCGCAGCTTCGATGTCCTCTGAAGCAATACTGCCTTCGATTTCAGTGAGACCCTCAATTATCGAATCGACGCTTCGTTCGCAAGCGATGCCAACTCGATTGCTAACGACAAAATTGGCAATCGCCATGTCTTCAAAACAGAGCATTGCGAACCCACGTTCGAGCATGCTTACAGTCTTATACTGGAAGCCCGCCTTTGCATAGTCGCTGTCGAGCAAATTGATTCCAATGCACCTACTTGTTCGAGGCAAATATGTGTCCAACGCAACTGTGGAGATTCGTACGCGTGGGTCTTCATCGAGGCCGAACCTTGCTAGCGACTTGAGCAAGTGATCCACTTCACCTTGACGTGCAATGAAATCAAACCAGTATCCCTCGCTAGGAAGGCTGGAAATTGCGGTCAGATATTGGTCCATGCCGTATACGGCTCCTTGACCGCCCGCGTACAACAGAGTTGTTCCAGCGACCAAGTCACTGCCCAAAAGTGAGACGGTGTTACATACGTTTGCCGGTGCCACGGCCGGCGGTAGTGCGTGCCAGGAACGGCTTGCCTGTCCAGCATTTTCTAGCAGTTGGTTATATAGACGGCCGGTGGCCTCGACTGGAGAAAACAGGACATCACAGTGATCGCCAATCTGCTCCAGTTCGTTTGCTCCGCGCGTGCGCATATTCTGCAACTCTGTCGCGTCTGTGACGTAATCGTCTTTGTCTTCAAGCCAATAGAGATCGCGAATGAAGAATCCACTCTTACCACCTGCTTCGCGGAACTCATCTATGAATTTACTTATATCTTCTACGACGGCGTCTGAAGTTATCGGTGTCGTGGAGTTCTCCCCGTACAGGATGCCGACTTCGCCTTGCTGTGCAAGGTAGCGGCGGAGAAGAGTGAGTCGGCGATGCGCGGTGTTTGGTCCGGCAAATACACGAACAGTGGGACCAAATTCAGCAAGTGACTGCGCAAGATTTCGGATGCGCTGCGGCCTGGCTCCATTCGTTCGATCCTCAAGGGACGCTACAGAAAGAAATACGTTGAGGGGTCCGGGTTGAGAGAACGCACTCAACTCCTCATACAATTCGGGAACTTTGCGTCCCATGCATTCGTCAAGCGATTCTAAGAAACTCTCGGTACTGCGATCTGTATTTGAAATTTCGGAGTCAGGCTGTTGCTGGTGTACCGTTTGCCGAAGTTTGGTTACCAAGTTGAGCCCGCGACCAGTTTCCGCGAAATTGAGGTCATTAGTGAAATACCAAGCCCCAATTGTTTCCTCAACGACAACTCTCGACCAATCGGGACGGAGGAGTGAAAGAACCGGAGCATGATGTGCGGTCGAGCCGACGAACATCACATGCGTTGCACCTTCGAGGCGTAATTTAACGGTAGGTGCGACACTCCTATTCTGTCTAAGGTCACGGGTCGAGTACAGTGATTCGACACTGAGTTTGAAAACTTCCGCGTCTGAAATTGCGGATTGTGCAGCTTCAAGATAAGCGTCAACTCGCGCTTCATCGCTGTTGAGTGGATGAATTAAAGCAATTTTTGTTTTTGTAGCCTGCGAAAGTAAAGACTTATCATTGAATGCGTGCAACGATGGTGCTCGGAGGTGTGGCAACTGTGATCCCTTTGCCCCTGCCTTGTCCATTTCCCACTCGTCGTCTAGTAGCAATCGGTCGACAGACTTTAGGACTGCCTCGAAATCTCGAACAAGATTTGACCGACGTGTAGAGAAATCAAGCGAACCGCGTAACAGGAGTGGAATGAATGGTTGATTTAGTATATTGGCAGCGAAGCCGCTTGCTTCAAGTCCAATAGCAATTATTCGGTCAAAATTGTCGTTCGCTATTCCATGATTGAACTGGTTTGCCGCGAGAATTGAACGGCGTAATCTGTAGCCCTTCATCCATATTGGTGTGGATTTGTGGGGTCTTAGCCACTCTCCGTTGACGTCATATACTTCAACTTCGTGATCCTCTTCTTTGAGGCGATTGAAAATCGTCCCTTCAGCTGGGCCGATATTACGTACTAGCAGCAGGATCTTCACTGGATCTCTCATTCTCCTGATTCGCGGGTACTTGGATCAATCCCGAGTATCTTCATTTCGCGGTCAACAGTGCGTTCTGGTGACGACTGACTTCGTACACGATTTGCGGCTGCACGAGACATTTGTGAAAAGAGGTTCGGATTCTTCATGAGTCTCAGGATGCCGTCTGCAAGTGCTTGGGCGTCCTCTTCAGGTGCGAGTACAGCCTCGCTTTCGGAAACAAACTCAGGGATGGCGGCCACTGAATTTGTCACTGGTACAAGGCCAGAGGACATTGCTTCATCACGAGAGACTCCTTGAGTATCAAGTCGTGAAGGGACAAGAAAGATTCCGTAATCTTTGTGGAGCTTGCTAATTTCTGACTGCGATATGAAGCCTTGCTCGATAGTTACGTTTGGAAAAGTGCCAAGCTCTTTTGTAAAATCGGAGAAGTAGCTTCCATCGCCAACAATCTTAATCTCAATATTTTCCCATAGTGGGTTCCGTGATAGAGACTGAATCGTCTTGATAGCGATGTCGTGCCCATAGTTCAGGTTATGTGCGCTGCGTATCCATAAGATCTTGAAGCGCTGAGATGGGTCTTTTTCGAAATAAGGAAACAGGTCAGTGTCGATTATGTTATGTACTATTTGCGTGCGTGATCTCGGGAAATGAACACGCATGTCTTGGCTCGCAGCGCGGTGAAGCCAGTCAGAAACAAATATGAACGAGGTTGGCCCAACCGGGTGGTTCACGACGTTTTGCCAATGGCGCTGCTGTGAAATAGTGCGATCAATGGACCGTTCAAGGCTCGTGCCATTGGGAATGTTCATGATTCGACGAATCCAATGGCTTGTCTCATAGCCGTGCACGAAAACGTGCAGCGAGATATTTGAAATGTGTGGTTCGATGTACTCCCACATTCGGGGGTTTAGGAAGTGGACACTTACGCTGTCATAAACTTGCTTCTTTAGGAGAGTGTCGATCTCGGGACCGTTGCCCGCGAGTACCCGTATTCCCTCGTATTCGAATATTTCTTGATCAGCCGAATATCCGGCGATAAGTACATCGACGTGCGCTCCTTGCTGCTGGTAATGCAGAACGCGGCGATGGATAAAACCGTTTGCATATTCGCTACCCGTTCTTGGGTAATTATTGGCGATTACCAAGTGGCGCGGTTTGTCGCGTACATCACCTTGGAGCGACAGAAAATGGTCAGTGTTCGCGAGTGCAACTTCGTAGTCGTTGTTTGGGGTCTCATCTGCCGCGGACGGATCCGTCTCCGGTACGCCTACGTCCTGCTTGTCTAGGGCAGCGAAAAGCTGTTTGCGTAGTGCCTCGTTTTCCAATGCCAGCATGGCAAGTAATGATTCAGGGTCGTAGGTGTCTCCCAAGACTTCCGCCGTCACACCGAAGGTTTTGTCGTAGCCGGAAATCGGCTGCTTGGATTCACTAGTCGATGACGACTTGAGTAGCGGTCCCAGCAGCTTCTTGGAGAAGGCCTTTACGGGCTGGGGCGCGCGTCGACCTACGCTCTTGATTCTGCGTGCTATTGGCTTCGGAACTTGCAAGGGTTTTTACTCCTAGAGCGGCAGTCGGTGCAATGTCGATCTTAATGGCCCACGGTGCGAGACGCTCGTCAACGTCGTTGCTTCCGTTGGGCAACGACCGAGGCATCTACTGAGGTTAGCAGCCGCGAACGCCCGCATTCATCCGGTGAAGACTTGCCAGAACGATGCTGCCTAATGACGACTGCAGTTTCGTACGTCGGTATTGCCAGGACAGAGCCCGGCGCCGGCAAGCCGGGGATTCTAACGGTTACTGAAGTGCGATGTGCCGGCAGCGATTCGACAGATAAACATCCACGTTGAGGTAGTCTGCGCCAGCACCGTATTAAGTATGTTGTAATCGCATGTAGAGAGAGCAGAAAGAGCTTATGTCAGTCCTGCTATCGATAATTCCCAAGGCTCCGTCCGCGAACGCTGGCGAACGTGCGAAACGCGTGGCTGAAGCATGTGGTGCTCTGTTCGCGCCATATTTGGGGCCTAGGTACTCTGGCGAGCTCACTGTCACTGAGCGACTCACCTCCACGGGGGGAATCCTTACCACGTGGGATCCTGAACATCAGACGCAACCCATCGCTCGCAAATCTGGTCGTTGGATTGCATCTACGGCGCCAGGTACGGCGGACCGCCTCATACAGGGTGTCCGGACTGTCGCTGGAACGATTCGTGGTCTGCCCAGTACCCACGGCTCGTATGCGGCGATTGCCGGGGACCGAGACATGGATCGGGTGGTCGCTTGGAATACTGTGCCGACCCTGGAAGCGATTTTTTTCGGGCAAGATACTGATTTCTTCTACATATCGAATCGCCCATTGACGATAGCCATCTGTCTCGCGATACAGGGAAGGAGGCAGATCAGACTTTCTCGTGATTATATTACTGAGTATCTCAATTTTGGATTTTCGGTAAGTGGCTGTTCCCCATTCGAAGATGTCCAGGTGTTGGCACCGAGAAAAGCCATCTCCATCAATGGCAGCAAAATGGCATTCGTGGATGCGCCTGTCGTGCAGGAGCAAGAGTTCTCTGACGTGTCCGAACCGCAAGCGCGTGGAGCCAAAGAGCTAGTTTCGGCACTGAGAGCCTCGACGACCCGTCTCTACGAGGCAACACGGCCTGAACGCATTCAATTGCGCTTGAGTGGGGGACAAGATAGTCGACTATTACTGGGACTTCTTCGCGAGCTAGACGGTGTCGCAATCACTGGCGTCTGCAATGGTGACGAAAACAGTGAAGAAACCCAGATTGCTGCTCAATTGGCCGACAAGGCTGGTATTGACTTTGTCGCGATGGCTTCCCCTTTTCTGGAGCCTACCGGGGTAGTCAAATCGATGAAGAGGAGTATTCTGGAGACCCAAGGAGTGATTCCGTCGGAGTCGCGTGTATCGCCGTATGCGGTCGGATATCAACTTCACGAGGGTGAATCAGTTGCGTCCGGCCAATGGCCACTTTTCAAGGGTGTGTTGGAACGCGTTGGCATCACTTCTCTCGAGACGATTGACCGCCTCCTCTTGAGTACCAGCTCATGGATACTCAATGATAAAGGGAATTCGCGTTCGAATCGCGCAATTGAGGAATGGAAAGCATCCGTGCCGTCATTCGCTAATTACGAACTCCTTTATCAATGGGGCCGTGACATGAGATCCAGTCGCTATCTTCAGGCACATGCCATTCAAATGGACCGTGACGCGCAGATGTTCTATCCATTCATTGACTCTGAAGTGGCGGCGGTTGCGGACTCTTTGACATTCGGAAGTCGGATGAATCAATTTGCTTCATTTTTCGCGATCAAGGAAATTTGGCCCGAGGCACTAGAAGTTCCGCTTCATCGGGACAGTAAGTTTCGGTTTGAACGCACTAAGCCGATGGACGGAATATCTGGGCCAGGCTACGAGCTGCGGAATGCAAAGCCAATTCCGTACCGGGGCGAAGTGCGTAGGCATGATAAAAATTTACTCGAAGATCCTGAATTCCTCAGTAGCCCTTTAACGAGCCTGGCTAAGTTCCTAGTTTCGAGTCCGCGTTGGCGCCAGATTCGTCGACTCATCTCCGTTGATTTGCGGAGTTTAATTAAGGAGGCAACGCAAACCTCTGAGAGTCAACTGAGGAGTAGGCTCCCCAAAGAAAAGGGCCCAATATGGTTAAATATTATGCTCTCTCGACTCTTACTTGCAGATGTGTGGTTGGAAGCGGATTGGCTACCGAAAATTCCTGGCAAGTAAGTGCTGCATGGAGCCATGTCTGCGTGGTGTCCCACGCCCCGTGATTACGCATATAATCGATTCGGATGGCGAAGAGAATAATCCGACTCAAGGAATCAGCACCAAGCGCATCGGGGGAATTCGTGCCGACCGATGCGTACTTAGCTGGCACGGACGGCACACTGAAGAAGACGGCGTTCATCCGGACCGCCACGCATGATGGGTTCATTGACACTGGCGCACCTCGGTCAACTGAACGTAGCAATATTTTCGTACTTGGGGGCTCATTCGTTGAGTCGCTCTTTGCACTGCCAGAGGAACGGTTTGTTGCGCGCGCTGCCCATCGGTTGGACGCCAACATACTCAATGGCGGATATTCCGGGATGACGAGTCTGCAGCTTGCATTGGTTGTGCTTGCAAAAATTGCCGGAATCGCGAAGCCAGGTGATGCGGTTGTCGCGTTCACTCCGAAATCGGACACAGGCGCTATGTGGCATCCGGGCGGATTTTGGACAGGAAATAAGACCTATACTCCGGTCCTCCCCGGCACACCCAATGACCGGCCCGCGAGGTCAACCGACTACCTCGCCACGGTTCGAGCCATTCACACGTTTACTGCGACAATCGGTCTGCATCTCAGCCTCGCGACTTCGCCGCATCGAGCTACTGACTACACAGTGGACACATGGATGCATAAAAAGGTCAACTATGTGCGCTACCACGAACTGGCACGTCTTCAGCGGAAGATTGACGCGCGCACGCGAGCCGCGGCGAAAGACCTCGGTGTGCCACTACTGGATCTGCAGACACTGTGCGACGGAAACCCAGATCTGTTCTACGACGACTATCACCTGAACGACCACGGCCAGCGAGTCGTCGGGGACTTGTTTACCGAGTTCCTCGAAAAGGACGTCATGCCTAACCTTGGCAAGCCCGTGGTTGTGACGCGTTCAGCTCTCACCACGAAGTTGGTCGATGCGCTGCCGCCGGATGACGGGGTACCGCAACGTAAACTTGTGCGCCTGCGCCGATCTATTAGGCGCGTCATTCGGCGCCCAAATAGCTGACACCTAGGTGTTCTTCCCACTGACGTTGTGGACACGGTCGATGGGTGATTTGCCTCG